>URRK01000068.1 GCA_900550315.1 uncultured Oscillospiraceae bacterium
CCGGCATGCGGCAATCGGGCACTGTTATTGCCGTAAACCCCGACCGCAAAGCCCCCGTTTTTAATTACGCTGATTACGGCGTTGTTTGCGATTTTAACACCCTGCTGCAGGCGTTTGGGGAATGGCAGTAATTTTTTAAAATTCTCCAGCCTTTATTTGTGCCTTGAGCTGCTTTGGCAAGCGTTGCGTTTTAGCCTAAAGGGGGAGTTTAAAACGACCGTATATTTGCTGCTTATTTAAAAAAATTAAAATCGTAAATGCCGGCAAAACAATGGGGAAAGCGGTAGGGCTTTGCCCGGTTTTAATTGGTAACTGTAAAGGACGGATTTTCATGTTTTTAACTTTTTTGCCAAACCGTGTGTGGCGCGCCTACACCGGCGGCAAGCATATTGACGCGCTGCAGGGCAAAACACCGCAAATTTCGCGTTTTCCTGAGGAATGGATTGCCTCCTGCGCGCTGGCCTTTAACCCCGACCGTGTAACGCCGGGGGAGGGGCTGAGCCAAACGCCGGACGGCCGTATTCTGCGCGATATTATTAACGATGATCCCGTAACCGTTTTGGGTAAACCGGTTTTTGAAAAATACCAAAAAAACAGCCCGCTTTTGCTAAAGCTGTTAGACAGCGCAGAGCGTTTGGTTATTCAGGTGCACCCAACGGTTGAATTTGCTAAAAAGCGTTGGAACAGCAATTTTGGTAAAACTGAGTGCTGGTATATGTTAAATAACGGCGGCAGCGTTTACTTAGGCTTTAAGCCCGGGGTTACCCGTGCCGCTTGGGAGCAGGCTTTTCAAACCCAAAACACCGCGCAAATGCTTTCTATGCTGCACCATTTTAAGGTGCAAAAGGGCGAGCTTGTTTTGGTTACCGGCGGCGTTCCCCACGCCATAGATAAAAATTCGTTTATGGTAGAATTGCAGGAGCCAACCGACCTAATGGTTATTCCGGAGCGGGTAACGCCCTCCGGTAACCGGCTGGCCGACGAAAAGCTGCACGGCGGCCTGGGCTTTAACGGGATGTTTGATTGCTTTGTTTACGAGGGTTTAAGCTACGAGGAAACCAAAGCAAAATATTTTATTGCCCCGAAAAGCATTGCCCCGGGGGTTGAGCGCCTAATTGGCGCGCCGGAGTGCGATAAATTTAATATGGATAAAATAACGGTAAACGGCGCCTTAACCTTGCCGCAAAGCAAAACCTTTTGCGAGGGCGTTGTAATTGCCGGGCAGGGCAGCGTAAACGGGCACGCCCTACAAACCGGCAACTGCTTTTTCGCCGCGGCCAACGAGCCGCCGCTAAGCTTTAGCGGCAGCCTTACCGTGTTAATTTGCACCCCGAATGTTGATTGATTTTTATTCTTGAATTTGGTAAATTATTATTTTTAAAAACGAAAAGTTTTAAGCTGTTGCAGCCCCAATTTTTTAGCGGCTGCGGCAGCTTTTTGCATATCTGCCCCTGGTATATCGATAATAGTATTACTGATATGCAAAACTCATCATTGCAATGATTCGCGAATTATGGTATAATCAGTTGAAAATGAAACATGGGAAGGTGCATTATGAATAAAATATCTATTATTGGAACCGGCAGCGTTGGTTCAACCATTGCGTACACCCTTACGGTTATGGGTTTAGCCTCAGAAATTGTTATGATCGACATTAACAACGAAAAGGCTTTGGGCGAGGCGCTGGATATTCGCCAGGGCACGCCGTTTTGCGGCGCTTGCTCCATTTACGCGGGCGATTACCGCGACGCCGTTAATTCGGACATTGTTATTTTAACCTCCGGCATTGCGCGTAAGCCGGGGCAGACCCGTTTGGAGCTGGCGCAAACAAACGTTAACATTACCAAATCAATTATCCCGGAAATTACAAAATACGCCCCGAATGCCACTTATGTAATTGTTAGCAACCCGGTAGATATTTTAACCTACACTTTTCACAAATTCTCCGGCATTCCGGAAAATCGCATTATCGGCTCCGGCACTATTTTAGATACCGCCCGCCTGCGTGCCCGTCTGGCCGAGTATTACAATATTAACCAAAGCAATGTGCACGCCTATGTATTTGGCGAGCATGGCGATTCCTCTTTCATTCCGTGGTCGGTTGCCAACATCTCTAATGTTCCAATTAAAGAATGTCAAAAGCTTATTACCACCCCGGGCATTAAAAACCCCGAGCTGGATTTTGAAGAAATTGAGCAGTATGTGCGCAAGTCCGGCGGCCGGGTTATTCAGCGCAAGGGCGCAACCTTTTACGCCGTTTCGGTTTCGGTATGTCACATTTGCAAGTGCCTGCTGAGCGGTATTGATACCACGATGACGGTTTCTACCATGATGCACGGCGAGTACGGCATTGACGATGTTTGCCTAAGCACCTTGAATATGATTGGCCTGAGCGGCATACGCGGTAAAGTAAACATTTCCCTTACCGATGACGAAATTACAAAGCTGCGCCGCAGCGCCGATACCTTAAAAGGCGTTATTGCACAGCTGGATATTTAAGAAAGGGTGAAACAAGTGGAATACCGTATTGAGCATGATTCCATGGGTGAAATGAAGGTTCCGGCCGACCGGCTTTGGGCGGCCCAGACCCAGCGCAGTCACGAAAATTTTAAAATCGGTGTTGATATTGAAACAATGCCGCGGGAAATTACCCATGCCTTTGGCATTTTAAAAAAGGCCGCCGCTTTGGCAAACGCCGAGCTAAAGCCCGAAAAAATGACGGCCGAAAAGCTGCAGGCCATTTCTAAAGCGTGCGATGAAGTAATTTCCGGCGAACTGAACGGCCATTTTCCGTTAGTGGTTTGGCAAACGGGCTCCGGCACGCAGTCTAACATGAACGCGAACGAGGTTATTGCCAATCGCGCCAACCAAATTGCCGGGCAAAAGCTGTGCCACCCTAACGACGATATTAACATGAGCCAATCCTCGAACGATACCTTTCCAACCGCCATGCACATTTCGGCGGTTTTAGCGGTGGAGGATAAGCTTTTACCGGCTGTGGAGCTGTTAATTAAAACCTTTAAGCGGCTGGAGTCCGAAAATGAGGGCATTGTAAAATCCGGCCGAACCCATTTGCAGGACGCTACGCCCATTAAATTCAGCCAGGAAATTTCGGGCTGGCGCGCCAGTTTAGAGCGGGACGCCGAACTGTTAAGGGCTGCCCTAAAGCCGCTTTACGAGTTGGCGCTGGGCGGTACTGCCGTTGGTACCGGCTTAAACGCCCCCAAGGGCTTTGCCGAGCTGGTTGCCAAAAAGGTTGCCGAGCTTACCGGCAAACCGTTTGTAACGGCCCAAAATAAGTTCCACGCCCTAACTTCTAAAGATGAAATTGTGTTCGCTCACGGGGCCATTAAGGCCACCGCCTGCGATATGCTTAAAATTGCCAACGATGTTCGCTGGCTGGCCAGCGGCCCGCGCGACGGTCTTGGCGAAATTCACATTCCCGAAAACGAGCCGGGCTCCTCTATTATGCCGGGCAAGGTGAACCCCACCCAGTGCGAGGCGGTTACTATGGTAGCCGTGCAGGTAATGGGTAACGATGTTGCTGTTGGCATGGCGGCCTCGCAGGGGAATTTTGAACTGAACGTTTTTATGCCGGTAACGGCCTACAACTTTTTGCAGTCAGCCCGTTTGCTGGCCGAAGCCATTGTTTCGTTTAACAATAACTGCGCCGTTGGCATTACCGCGAATAAAGAAAAAATGCACCACAACCTGCACAACTCTTTAATGCTGGTTACGGCGTTAAACCCCTACATTGGGTACGAGAATGCCGCAAAAACCGCCAAAAAAGCGTTTAAAGATAATATTTCTTTAAAACAGGCCTGTGTAGAGTTAGGGTTTTTAACGGCCGAAAAGTTCGATGAGGTTTTTCACCCCGAGCAAATGGTTTAAAACGGGAGGTTTGTAATGAAGGTCAGTTATTTTCCGGGCTGCACCCTGCGCAATAAAGCAAAGGATTTAGACTTTTACGCGCGGGAGTGCGCCAAGATTTTAGGCGTTGAGCTTTGCGAAATTGAAAATTGGCAGTGCTGCGGCGGCGTGTTTGTAACCGCGAGGGACGAAATTGCAACCAAGCTTTCCAGCGTGCACGCCCTAACCGAGGCGCGGGACGCCGGCCGGCCGCTGGTTACCGTCTGTTCGGCTTGCCACAATGTAATTAAGCAAACCAATTACGCCCTGCAAAACGACGCGGAGTTTGCCAACAAGGTACATAACTACTTAGCGCAGGATAAAAACCCCGGCGAACCCTACAACGGGGAAACCACCGTGTACCATTATTTAGAGCTGCTGCGTGACGTTGTTGGGTTTGAAAAATTAAAGCAGGCGGTTAAAAACCCGCTTACCGGCAAAAAAATTGCCGCGTATTACGGCTGTATGCTGCTGCGCCCCGGCAAGGTTATGGCAATGGACGATGTAGAAAATCCCAGAATTTTAGAGGATTTTATTCGCGCCTTAGGCGCCGAGCCGGTTTTGTTCCCCCAGCGTAACGAGTGCTGCGGTGGTTACGCCGCGTTGGAGGATAAAGCCCTAACGGCAAAAAAATCCAACGCGGTTTGCAGCAGCGCTTTAAACAGCGGCGCCGAGCTGCTGGTTACGGCCTGTCCGCTGTGTAAGTACAATTTAGTTAAAAATGCCGGCACCATTCCGGTAATGTATTTTACCGAGCTGTTGGCAATTGCCCTTGGCGTAAAGGAGGATGTTTATGCAAAGTAAAGCCGAACGCCAAAAGGAGCAGATTCTGCGCATGAGCGGGGTAAACCCGTTAAAATGTATGCGCTGCGGTAAATGCTCCGGCACCTGCCCCTCTTACGATGAAATGGAATATCACCCGCACCAGTTTGTTTACATGGTAGAAACCGGGGATATTAACGCTTTAATGCAATCAAAATCAATTTACAAATGTCTTTCCTGCTTTGCGTGTGTAGACCGTTGCCCCCGCGGGGTAGAGCCGGCCAAGTTAATTGAGGCGGTTCGCCTTACGGTTATTCGGCAAAAGGGCGAAAATTACTTAACCGCAAACGATTTGCCCGCCCTGCTGGATGACGATATGCCGCAGCAGGCGTTGGTTAGCGCCATGCGCAAGTACGCAAAGTAAGAAAGGGGAAAAGTCATGCAAAGAATTGGTGTATTTGTGTGCCACTGCGGCACCAATATTGCCGGTACGGTAGATGTGAAAGCTGTGGCCGAAGCGCTGAAAAGCGAGCCGGGCGTAGTATTTTCTACCGATTACCAATATATGTGCTCCCAAGCCGGGCAAAACATGATTATAGACGCCGTAAAGCAAAATAAGCTAACCGGCATTGTGGTTTGCTCCTGCTCGCCGCGGATGCACGAGGCTACCTTCCGCAAAACGGCTGCAGCCGCCGGCCTAAACCCCTACATGGTAGAAATTGCAAACATTCGCGAGCAATGCTCCTGGGTACATAAGGAGATGCCGATTGGCACCGAAAAGGCCATTATTTTAGCCAAAGCCGCCGTTGCAAAGGTGCAGTTAAACGCGCCGCTTACCCCGGGTGAAAGCCCGGTTACCAAGCGCGCCTTGGTTATTGGCGGCGGAATTGCCGGTATTCAAACCGCTTTAGATATTGCCGACGCCGGGTTCCCGGTAGATATTGTAGAAACCAAGCCGACCATTGGCGGCAAAATGGCGCAGTTAGATAAAACCTTCCCAACCTTAGACTGTGCCGCCTGTATTTTAACCCCTAAAATGGTAGATGTTGCGCAGAACGATAAGATCCGCATTTTTTCCTATTCCGAGGTTACCGGGGTAAAGGGCTTTGTGGGTAATTTTGAGGTTACCATTAAACGCCGCGCCCGCTATGTTAAAGAGGATGTTTGCACCGGCTGCGGCCTTTGCACCGAAAAATGTCCCCAACGCAAAATACCAAACGAGTTTAATTTAGGTATGGATAACCGCCGCGCCATTTACATTCCCTTTGCGCAGGCGGTGCCAAAGGTTGCCACCATAGACCCGAATTATTGCATGATGCTGAAAACCGGTAAGTGCGGCGTTTGCTCAAAGGTATGTTCGGCCGGGGCTATTGATTACAAAGCCAAGGACGAATTTTTAGAGGAAAAATACGGCGCCATTGTTGTGGCAACCGGCTTTAACCCCATTTCTATGGAAAAATTTAACGAGTTTGCCTACGCCGATTCTAAAGACGTTATTACTTCGTTAGAGTTAGAGCGCCTCATGAACGCTGCCGGCCCAACCGGCGGTACGCTGCTGCGCCCTTCCGACAACGAGCACCCGCACACCATTGTTTTTGTGCAGTGTGTGGGTTCCCGCTGCGAGGCCTGCGCCCAAAAGGGAAAAGAGTATTGCTCTAAGATCTGCTGTATGTACACGGCAAAGCACGCTATGCTAATTCGGGATAAATACCCCGATACAGAGGTTTATGTTTTTTACATTGATGTGCGTACCCCGGGCAAGAATTTTGATGAATTTTACCGCCGCGCGGTAGAGGAGTACGGCGTGCATTACATTAAAGGCATGGTTGGTAAGGTTTCGCCGCAGGGCAAAAAGCTTATGGTGCAGGGCTCCGATTTAATTTACGGTAAGCAGCTGCACATTGAGGCCGACCTGGTTGTTTTAGCTGCCGCTATTGAGCCGGATAAATCTGCCCGCCCGCTGGCAACTATGTTAACCGCCAGTATGGATACCAACGATTTCTTTACCGAGGCGCACCCCAAGCTGCGCCCGGTGGAATCCCCCACGGCGGGAATTTTCCTCTCCGGCGTCTGCCAAGGGCCTAAGGATATTCCCGAAACGGTTTCGCAGGCCGGCGCGGCCGCCTCTAAGGTTATTGGCCTGCTGTGTAAGGATAAATTAATTGGCAACCCCTGCATTGCCCATTCTAACGAGCTGATGTGCAACGGTTGCTCTACCTGTGAAAAGGTTTGCCCCTACGGCGCAATTACTTACGAGAATAAAGAGTTCCGTATGCCAAACAGAACCACCAAGCTGCGCCGCGTTGCCGTTGTGAACGAGGCGGTTTGCCAGGGCTGCGGCGCCTGCACGGTTGCCTGTATGTCCGGCGCTATGGATCTGCGCGGCTTTACCAGCAAACAAATTATGGCGGAGGTTGACGCAATATGCAAGTAAAAGATTATAAACCGCTGATTGTGGCGTTTTGCTGTAACTGGTGCTCTTACGCCGGCGCCGACCTTGCCGGCAACAACCGGTTAAATTACCCGGCCGATGTTAAAATTATTCGGGTGCCCTGCTCTTGCCGGGTTAACCCCATGTTTATTCTGCGGGCGTTTCAGCGCGGGGCCGACGGCGTTATTTTGTGCGGCTGCCACCCGGGCGACTGCCACTACACCTCCGGCAACTACTACACCCGCCGCCGCATGGCGCTGCTGTTTTCTATGTTAGATTATTTAGGCATTGAAAAGGAGCGCACCCGCGTAGAGTGGGTCAGCGCGGCCGAGGGCGCAAAATTTGCCGCCACCATGAACGATTTTGTGCAGACCGTTGCCGCCTTGGGCGAGAATAAAAGATTGGAGGATTTACGATGCAAGAAATAAATCGCGAAATTCTCATTGCCAAAGCCGTAGAACTGCTGCAAAACGGCACGGTAGACCGCGTGCTGGGCTGGCAGGCCGGCGAGTTTGATTATGACATTACCCCCGCCGTGTTTGAAACGCCGGAGCAGCTAAAGCAAAGCTTTGTTTGGGGCGATTTTTGCGGCGCAAACTTTTCTAAATACCTTATTCAACAAACCCAAAACACCGCCTCTAAGGTTTTAGCGTTTTTAAAGCCGTGCGACACTTACAGTTTTAACCAGCTGCTTACCGAGCACCGCTTTGACCGCGAAAAGGTTTACGCGGTAGGCGTTAGCTGTAACGGAATGTTGGATATAAACAAAATTAAGCAAAAGGCCGAGGGTGTGCTTTCGATTTTAAGCAAGGGGGATACCGTTACCGTTAAAACCCTTTATGACGGCGAGCTGGAGTTGCCCTTTACCGATTTATTGGCCGAGCGCTGCCAAAGCTGTAAATCTAAAAAACATGTTGCGTACGACGAGCTGCTGGGTGCCGACGGCGAGGTGTTAGACTCTACCCGGTTTGACGAGGTAGCCCGTTTGGAAAAAATGACGCCCGACGAGCGCTATGCCTTTTGGCAAGGGGAGCTTTCCCGCTGTATTCGCTGCAACGCCTGCCGTGATGTTTGCCCGGCCTGCACCTGCGAAAAGTGCGTGTTCGAC
>URRK01000069.1 GCA_900550315.1 uncultured Oscillospiraceae bacterium
GTTTTGCCAAAACTGCGGGGCCAAAAAACCGGCCGACGCCCCCCTTTACCGGTGTGATAAATGCGGCTGGCAGCCCGCCGACCCCAAAAGCCCACCCAAGTTTTGCCCCGAATGCGGCGACCCATTTAACGACGGCGATATTGTTAAATAACTTAGCGGCTGCACCGGTTCGCCCCGCCTGCCTAAGGTAACCCCGGCGCCCGTAGCCGAATCCGCCTAAAAGGGCAAAATAACGGCTTTAAACCCGCTTAGCAGCCCTGGCGGGGTGAACCCGCGCCTTAAAACCGAAAGGAACTTGCCCCTTGCAAACTTTACAAGAATACAAATGCCCCTGCTGCGGCGGCGCCATAGCGTTTGACAGCAGCCTGCAAAAAATGAAATGCCCATATTGCGACACGGAATTTGATTTAGAAACGCTGGCCGGTTACGACGACGGCCTAAAAGCCGAGCCGGACAGCATGAACTGGGAAACAAACGCCGGCAGCGAATGGCAAGAGGAGGAAACCGGCTCGCTGCGCTCTTATGTTTGTACGTCCTGCGGCGGCGAAATTGTTGGCGACGCCACCACCGCGGCAACCTCCTGCCCGTTTTGCGGCAACCCCGTTGTAATGATGCAGCAATTTTCGGGTGCCTTAAAGCCCGATTTGGTTATTCCCTTTAAATTAGATAAAAATGCCGCCAAGGCAGGGCTGCAAAAGCATTTAACCGGCAAACGCCTGCTGCCAAAGGTGTTTAAAAGCCAAAATCACATTGATGAAATTAAAGGCATTTATGTACCCTTTTGGCTGTTTAACACCAACGCAAACGCCCAGGTACGCTACCGCACCACCAAGGTACGCGCCTGGAGCGACAGCGATTACGATTACACCGAAACCAGCCACTTTTTGGTACGCCGGGCCGGCAGCGTGGGGTTTGAGCATGTTCCGGTAGACGGTTCTACCAAAATGGCCGACGATTTAATGGAATCAATTGAGCCGTACAATTTTGCCGACGCAGTAGATTTTAAAACGGCGTATTTAGCGGGCTATTTTGCCGATAAATACGATGTAACCGCCGAGCAAAGCGTAGCACGCGCCAACCAGCGGGTTAAAAAATCTACCGAGGAGGTTTTTGCCGCTACCGTAAAGGGCTATTCCTCCATTACCACCGAGAGCAGCAACATTCAGCTAAGCGGGGGCACCGCGCAATACGCCCTGTACCCGGTTTGGCTTTTAAACACCACCTGGAACCAAAAAAAGTACACCTTTGCCATGAACGGCCAAACGGGAAAATTTGTTGGCGACCTGCCTGTAGATAAAGCCGCCGCCACCCGCTGGACGCTGGGGCTTACGGTTTTGCTGGGTGCAGCCGCCTACGGCGTTATTGTTTTGCTGCACCTGTTTGGCATTTTGTAAGGGGGCGTTTACATGAAAAAAAGAATTTTAGCACTTATTTTTGTTTTGCTGCTTTGCTTTAGCTGCGCGCTGCCCGCTGCGGCCGAGGACGGCTTTCAAACCGAATACGCCCGCTTCAGCGACTCGGCCGGACTGCTTTCGACCGAGCAGGCCGAAGCCCTGCTAAACCGGCTGAACAGCATTAGCACCCGGCAGCAGATGGATGTGATTGTAGTAACCACCAACGACTTAGAAAATCGCAGCACCGCCACCGAGCTGGCCGATGACATTTACGACCAGTGCGGTTTTGGTTACGGCGAAAGCAAGGACGGCTTGCTGCTGCTCGTTTCTATGCAGGATCGCGACTGGGCTATTTCTACCTGCGGCAGCGCCATTACGGCCTTTACCGACGCCGGCATTGATTACATTGGCGAAAAAATTACGCCAAGCCTTTCAGGCGGCGATTACGCCGCAGCGTTTAACACCTTTGCCGATTTGTGCGACGATTTTATAACCAAAGCCAAAACCGGCACGCCCTACACCAGCCGCACCCTACCTAAAGAGCCGCTTTCGCCCATTTACATACCCGTGGCAATTGCCATTGGCCTGGTGCTGGCCCTTATTATTGTTGGCTGCATGAAGGCGAAATTAAAATCGGTGCATTTTAAGGCGGCGGCAAACAGCTATGTTAAAAGCAACAGCTTAAATGTTACCGAAAGCAGCGATCTTTTTCTTTACAACACCGTTACCCGCACCGAAAAGCCTAAAGATAACGACTCCGGCGGCAGCAGCACCCACACCTCGTCCTCCGGCACCACGCACGGCGGCGGCAGCGGTAAGTTTTAATAAGCCAAGGCTTTTTAAGCGGCAATTTTTGGGGCGGTAAAGTTTGGCGTAAACAACTAAGACAAGCCGCCTAAGGCAATTTTTTTACCGTTAAAAGGGGCTGCTCGGTAAGGGCAGCCCCTTAGTTTTTTTCAAAGCAAAGGCTGTGACTAAAAGCGCATAAAAAAATTAAAACCGGGCGCCTACCAAAAAGTTTTAGCGGTTGCCCGGTTCTTAATTTAATTTTGTTTTGGTTTATTTTTGCCGGCGCAGCCTGTGAAAGGCAATGTAAAGCCCAACCAGCAATAAAGTACTACCGCAAAGCACAAGGTACATTCCGCCAAACCCAACCTTACTGCCAAAAAAGTAAAGGTTGCAATCAAACCCGTCTCGCAGGGCGCTTAGCGTGCTTTCCGGCAGCCGCAATGTTTCCAGCTCATTAAAGGCACCACGCAAGCAGTGGTTCCGCAGCAAGGCTGTACCGTAGGTTCCCGGAAAAAACGAAAGCACCTTTTGCAGCCCGCTGCCAAAGCTTGAAATTGGCATGTAAGCCCCGCAAATAAACCCGTAGCCGGCGCTTACAATAGTGCCAACTGCCGAGGCTTGCCCGTCGGTTGAAAGAAAAAAGTTTACGCAGCAGGCAAGCGCCGTGCCAAACAGGGTAAGCAGCAGCACATCTAACAGCACCAAAGCTGCGTCGCCGGCGCTTAAATACCAGCCAACCGCCGCTAAGTACGCAAAGCTTACCGCCGTTGCCGTAACGGTAATAATTAAAGTAGAAATTAAAGTGGCAAGGTAGTAGCTAAGGCCCAGCGTGCCGGGCTTTAGCGGGGCAACTGTAAGGTCTTGCCGGGCGCCGCTGGTTTTATCTTTAATCATTAACAAATTGCAGCAAAAGGCAACGGTAACGCAGCAAACCGCTAACAGTGAAGAAATTAGCTGCCCGCCCACAAAACCGTTAATTAAGGCGGTTGAAATAGTTAAGCCGGGAATGGCCAAAGCATTGGTAAAGGAGCTGGTGTAAACATTTTTTAAAAAGGTTGCATACAGCACCAGCAAAATAATTGGCGTAATCAGCGAGGAAATAAACATTCCCTTATCTTTAAAATAAAGCTTGGCATTGCGTTTTACTAAAGCAAAAAGTCCAGTCATTTTTCTGCACCCCCCAATAAGGTCTTGCCGGTAACTGCCAAAAAAACATCGTCCATTTTTCCTTTGGTAATTTCGTAATCGGCAAACAGGTCGGGATTTTTAAGCATTAGCTTTGTTGCCGCCGCCGTGTTTGGTACCGTAACCCGAAACGCCCCGTTCAGCTTTTCAAAGGGCAGGTTCAACGCTAAAACATCTTCTTCCCGCGCGCCGTAAAGAGTAATATAATCCCCGGTGTAGGCATTTTTCAGCGCCAGCGGCGTACCCTCAGCCGCAATTTTTCCGTGGTCTAATATTACAACATAATCGGCGTCGGCTGCCTCCTCCATATAATGGGTGGTTAAAAAAACCGTTAACCCGTTTTGGCGGCGCAGCGTTTCAACAACCTGCCAAAGCAGCTTGCGGGTCTGCGGGTCCAGCCCGGTGGTTGGTTCGTCTAAAATTAAAATTTGCGGTTCGTGCAGCAAGGCGCGCGCAATATCAATTCTGCGGCGCTGCCCGCCCGAAAGCTTACCAACCGGCCGGCGCAGCAGATCTTTAAAATCTAAAAGCTCGGCCAGCGCCATAAGCCGCTTTTTAAAATCGGCCCCGTGAATACCATACAGCGCTGCGCGGCATTGCAAATTATCCTTAACCGAAAGTTCTTTATCTAACACCGAATTTTGAAAAACAACCCCCAAATTGCGCTTTAATTTAAGGGCGTTCTGCACCAGTTCCTCACCGCAAATTTTAACGCTGCCGCCGTCGCGGTTTAATTGCCCGCACAAAATGTTAATGGTGGTAGATTTTCCGGCACCGTTTACTCCTAAAAAGGCAAACAGCTCCCCCTTTTTAACGCTAAAGCTTAGGTTATTTACAGCGCAAAGCGACCCAAAATGCTTTTGCAAACCGTTAATTTCAATCATTTTAATTTCATCAGCCAATTTTTTACCCCCTAAAATGTAATTATTTTCTTAAAAGGCAAGGCTAAAACCGCCGCCGTTCAAACCGGCTTTATTCCTGCCCGGTCACGCTTTTAAAAGCCGCGTCCCGGTCAAACGAATCCTCCGCAAAGCCGGGAATTTGTTTAATGGCCGTTAAAGTGCTAAGGCTGCAGCCGGTTAAAATTCTCGCAATTTCGCCGTCGCTGTACGGGCAATTCCCCGTAACCAGCAAGGTTGCAAGGCTGTGCGCCGTTAGCCAAACATCCCGAAAATAGCGGTTAGCCTGCACGGCGGTTAATTTGTAAATTCGCATTAAAACTGGGCAAATTGCCTCGCTCATGCGCCGCATGGTGTTAATGGCGGTGTTCTCCGCCCTTTTGGTTAAAAACAGTATTCGGTAAAGCTCTGGCTCCTCACGGGCAAAACGAATGTATTGCACACCGTAGCCAAAAAAGGGAACCTTTTGCTGCAGGCCAGCCAAGGCGTAACGGTTAAAAATTTGCTCGGCCGCCGCGTAAACCTCGGCTTTTAAAGCCTCCATAGTTCCAAAACAGGTAAAAACCGGCTGCGTAGAGGTGCCAAGCGCTTCGGCCAACGCTTTGGCGGTTAAGGCCTGCTCCCCACCCTTTCTTACTACCGCAACCGCGGCCGTAACCATTTCCTCCCTTGTAAATTTATTTTTCGGTGCCATAAAATTCTCCTCTCCGCGCTTTAATATACATTACCTAATATACATTATGCAGTATTATAACAATTTTTTTGCCGCTTGTCAAGTATTCCAACCCCCTTTCCGCCCCATTTTCCCTCCATTTTTACTACTAAACCCGCGGTGCTTGTTTTTCGGCTTAGGGCAAAAGTTAATTCTTTTTTTGGCAAAAGCGTTTTTAATGGCACAATAGAATTTAGGGGCACAAAGCAAACATTGTTACTTGACAAAACCGCCGCTAACTTTTAAAATACTGCAAAAGTCTTTTTGGTAGGCGATCTGCTGGCTTTGACAGCAATCCTGTGTTAAATTTTACTGAAAACAAACCATTGTTTAGTTCAACCTGTTGCAGGACAATGCCGGCAACAAATAAAGAAAGTGTTTTTATTGGTTTAGGCCATTCTTTTCGGCGGGCTAATGCTGCTTGGCGTTGCCGCTTTGCTTTTTAATTTACAGTGCGCAAAAGTTCCGTTTTGTAGCTGCTTTATCGCACCATAAAAAGGCGGTTCGCCTTTTTATGGGCGCCGCTTTAATTTTGCTGCCGGCTGCCGGAATCTGGGCGCTTTGGGGCTACATGAACACCATTGCCATTTTGCTGCACCTTGCGTTTTTTTGGCGGTTGCCGCACTGGTTCAGTTTTTACTTCAAAAACGGCGCAAGCAGCCCTTAAAGCGTTATTACGCCGGCGCTGTTGCCGTAGCTGTAACCTTTTTGTACCTTAGCGTTGGCTATTTCGGCGCCAACCATGTTTGGCAAACCAATTGCACCCTAACAACCTCCAAAAAGGTTGGCACCCTGCGCATGGCGCTGATTTCAGACTCGCATGTTGGAACCACCTTTAACGGCAAAGGCTTAGCCGCGCATATTAGCCGTATTAACGCACAAAAGCCGGACATTGTTGTAATTACCGGCGATTTTGTAGACGAAAGCACCAGTAAGACAGATATGCTTGACGCCTGCAGTGCGTTGGGGCAGTTAAATCCCGCCTACGGCGTTTACTTTGTGTTTGGTAACCACGACAAAGGCAAATACGATGCCAACGGCCAGCGAGGCTACAACGGCGACGACCTAATTGCGCAACTGCAAAAAAACAATGTAACCGTATTGCAGGATGAAACCGTGTTGATAGACAACCGCTTTTACCTGGTTGGGCGGCAGGATGCCTCCGAAGAGTTGGATTTCGGCGGCGGTCGTGCCACCGCCGCCGAATGAACCGGCAGCCTAAATACAGAAAAATACGCAATTGTTTTAGACCACCAACCGCGGGATTACACCGCCGAGGTCCAAACCAACGCCGACTTAGTACTTTCCGGCCACACGCACGGCGGACAAACGATTCAGCTTATGCAGTTCATGCGCTGGTTTCACTTGGGGGAGGACAACATTTACGGTTTAGAACGCCACAATAATACCGATTTTATTGTTACCTCCGGTATTTCTCATTGGGCCATGCAATTTAAAACCGGCTGTATTTCGGAATATGTTATGATAACCATTAAAGGGCAGCAAAGCAATTAAACCGTTTAAATAACTTCATGCCGCCAACAGCCAAAAGTGCTGCCAATTTGGTTTTAGCAAGGTTAAAATGCCCAAAAAATTACACCGAATTTTACCCCGCTATGCGGAAAAATGAAGTATTAGAAAAGCTTTAAAAATTCGTGCCAAATTCGTACACGAAACAAAAAAAGCGCCTAAAATAGGCACTTTTTAAACATTTGGTGGACCCGAAGGGGATCGAACCCTCGACCTTACGGATGCGAACCGTACGCTCTCCCAAACTGAGCTACGAGCCCAAATATTAAAATTACAAAGCAAAATAGCAGCGTTTTAAAAAAAGCTGCCTACTGCCATTGGCGGCAAGGCAATGCGGTTACAGCGGTAGACCTTACAGCCTGCAAAACGCGTTCGGCGACCCGGCGCCGTAAAGCACCGGGCCTTACTTTTGCGTTAAATTAGTTGCGATTGTTGATCATATCAAACAGTTCGGTGTAAACCGGATCTTCGCTGTCTTTCTCGTCGGAGTTCGACATAATGTTGGCTAAAGCACCAGCAGCACTGTCGTCCTCTTTTTTCTCCTCACCCAAGCCGGTGGCAATAACCGTAATTTTAACGGTATCTTCCATAGAATCATCCAGCTGCGTACCCCAAATAATGTTAGCGTCCGGATGTGCCTTTTCGGCAACAATGGAGGAAGCTAAGGTAACATCGCTTAGATCAATATCCGGGCAGGCGGTAATGTTAATAATAACGCCGCGGGCATTTTCCATAGAGGTTTCAATTAACGGGCTGGTAACGGCAGCACGGGCAGCTGCCTCGGCCTTGTCACGCCCGGAGGCAATGCCAACGCCCATGTGAGCCTGGCCGGAATCGGACATAATGGCTTTAACATCGGCAAAGTCCAAATTAATAAGCGCGGTAACATTAACCAGCTCGGAAATGCTTTGAACGCCTTGACGCAAAACATCGTCGGCAATTTCAAACGCGTTGGCAAGGGTAATTTTTTGGTCGGAAACAAACTGTAAGCGCTCGTTCGGAATAACAATTAAGCTGTCAACACATTCGCTTAAAGCAGAAATACCCTGGTCGGCCTGGGTCATTCTGCGTTTGCCCTCAAACGCGAAGGGCTTGGTAACAATACCAACGGTTAAAATGCCAAGCTCTTTTGCAATTTGGGCAACAACCGGGGCAGCACCGGTACCGGTACCGCCGCCCATGCCGGCGGTAATGAATACCATGCCAGCGTCTTTTAAAGCGGCTGTAATTTCGTCTTTCGATTCCTCGGCAGCGGCTTTACCGCGCTCGGGGTTTGCACCGGCGCCCTGACCCTTGGTGGCCTTTTCGCCGATTTGAATTTTGGTAGTAGCGGTAGATTTAGCTAAAGCGGCACGGTCTGTGTTAATTGCAACAAACTCTACGCCCTTTACGCCGGCCGCAACCATGCGGTTAATGGCGTTGCCGCCGCCGCCGCCAACACCAATTACTTTTATGTTCACAACATCGTCTAACATTTCTTCTGAAACATCAAATGCCACTTTTATCATCCTTCCGATTTATATGAAAAA
>URRK01000070.1 GCA_900550315.1 uncultured Oscillospiraceae bacterium
AATGCCGCACAGCGCCGGCCGCCACACCGTTTTGCAAAGCTTTAACCGCAAGGCCTCACGGCGCTTTTGTAAGGGCCTGAACCGGCAAAATAACCGGCAGCTAAAATATT
Organism: uncultured Oscillospiraceae bacterium; assembly: GCA_900550315.1. Lineage (GTDB taxonomy): Bacteria > Bacillota > Clostridia > Oscillospirales > Acutalibacteraceae > UMGS1279. The sequence goes on from URRK01000070.1 coordinate 111, forward strand.
TTTATTTTAAGCAAAACCCCGCCCGTACAAGAAACACGGGCGGGGTTCATTGGGAATATATAGGCCGGTTTTACCGGCCGCTGTGCGATTTGACCAATAAAACCGGCCACCGTACCAAAGCTGGCGGGTGCCTGCCGTTGTACCATTCGGTCGGCGGGGCGGCGTCCTACGGTTTGGCCCGTTTTATTGAAACGGGTGCCGGTGTTATTCCTTGTTTTGCAAAAACTGCTTTGGCAGAGCGTTTAAATTCAACTCTTCCACCGGCAATATCAAGGTGTAATCGGCCTTAAATTCTGCATTTTCCCTTGCGGGGGTATTGAGCATAACCTGCACAAAATAGTAGCTTTCATTAAGCCTTGGTGCACGGTTGGCTGCGCTGCTTAGGCAGTATTTTAACGTTTCGGCCGCGCTCGTGCGCGTGGCGGCGATAAGCTCCTGCCCGTAGTAGGCCGTTTGGCCACTTTGCCCGCCTTTCGTACCGGCCATATACGCGGCAATGGTAATGTTTCCGGTTTGGCCGGCAAACTCGCTGTTAGCCAGTTTTAAAAGGTCGGCCCGGTCTTTTTCCTGCGCTTTGTAAGCAAGGTTGTAAAAGCTTTGGCAGGTGTTTGGAAAAAGCTCCTCAAACACCGGGTAATTAACTGTGTAAACCCGGCCGTTAATAACGGCGTTACAGCTAATTTCCAGCGCACTTTCCTCCTGCTGCTGCACCTGCTGAATGTAAGCGGTAAGGTTCACCGTTTGCAGCTCCGTTTTGTAAGCCGCAAACAGCTCGGTTTTGCTTTGCTCGGGCAGCACGGCGGTAGAATAGCGCCCCACAGAGCTGTAGATCCGAATGGTATTTTGAATTTCGGGCAATGGCTGCTGCCACAGCTTTTGGTAGCTGCTGTTTTTTAAGGTAAGGGCGTTAAACTGCTTGGCTTGCTCGGCCGTTAGGATTAAATGGCGGTAGGCCATTTGGCCGTTTGCTTTAATTTTAAAGGTAAAGGTGCTGGTTTTTTCGTTGTAAATTTTTTGGTAAATGGTTTCTAACAGCGGGCTTTTCTTTGTTTCCTCCACCGTTTTGCTTAAATTTTCGCTTACCAGCTTTAAAATTTCGGGGTCGGTAAACTCCAGCGCCTGTGCGCGCAGGGTCACGCTGTCGTCGGCGTAAAGCATTGCGCGCGTTGTTTCGTTAAAATTGCAAATAAACGAAACGCTTTTTATTTGCTGTGCGGTTGGCGCAAAGTTTAAGGCCCGTTGGTAGGCGATTTTCATGGTAAAAATTAAAGCTACATTTAAAACCGCAACCACTATTAGCCCGGGGGCCGATTTTAACAGCCCGCGCCACTTTTTGGTGGCGATCAGCTCGTAGCCAAAGTAAACCAGCAGCGCGGCCAAATAGCCCAAAACATACCCCTGCGCGGCGCTTTTTTCGCTGCCTACCAGTGCCGCAGTTATGCTGCGGCAAACCAGCATACACGGCAGCATAGTAACCACAATTCTAAACACCGTTTGCAGGCGCCGGCTTACGGCGGGGGTGCCGGCACTTTCGCTTTTGCGGCGGTTAAACAAAACGCAGCCCAACGCAACATAAAGGGCAGTTAACAAAGCGGTGTAAAGCACCTGCGCTGTTTGCAGAGTGTTAAAGTTTAAGATCGAAAGGCCGTTGCCGTTAAATACCCGCAAAATGCTTGCGGGTATTGAAAACACCAGGTTAATATCGGGCGCAAAAAGCCCGGTGCTGTTTTGGTACACAAAGGGCAGCAAAGCGGCCGGCGTACTGCTAACAATATAAATGCAAAGGCGCGGCAAAAACAAAATAATTAACGCAACCGTAATGTTGGAAAAGGTGTTACCGGTAAGACTTACCGCCACGCCAATGGCCGCCAAAACCAAGGCAGAGGCCAGCAGCATATTACCCCCGTTATTTAAAATGCCGGCAGCGTCAATAATAATATATTTTTGGCAAAGCAGGCAGGCCAGCTGCGAAAGCCCAACGCTTACCGCGGCGCAAAGCACCACCCAAGCGGCCACCGCCGCCATAAAGCTAAAATAAAGGGCAGTGCGGGTATGCGGCAGGGCGTGGTAAAAATCGGAGCTGCTGCGCTTGTTTAAAAACCGAAACAAATAAAGCGAAAGCAGCGGCGTTACCGCACTGGGCAAAAACAACATGGGCCATTGCAGCTGCAGCACCCCTACGGTGCATTTAGCGGTCTCGGCGCCTTCTAACGCGGTGCGCTGCCAGCCTTCGGCCGTGCTAACTGCCTGTACAACCGGCATTGCAACGGCCGAAACCGCGTAAAGCGCCGCAAAAACAAGGCCCAAAACCGTTAGCTGAAAAAATCCCTCTAAAAACAATTTTTTGTTAAAAATCTGCTTTTTCATGCCTGCACCTCCTGCCCAAAAACATAGCCCAAGGCTTCCATTTCGTAGGTAAAAACTTCCTCCAGCGTTAGGGGCAGCACATCTAAAATTATAGGCTGCATTCGGCGAATCTTCGCTACCGTTTCCTCCCGATTGCCCTTAACAATTAGGTTGGCAACCGAGCCCTGCTTTTGAAAGCGTATGATTTCAATATTGTTAAAATCCGAGCGGTCAAAGGTGTGATCAAACGCCACTTGAATTTTGTACCGCGTGGTTTTTAAATGGTCCACTTCATTTTGCAGCACTAAGCCGCCCTTGTGCAGCAGCGCCAGCGAATCGCAAAGGTCCTCTAATTCCCGCAGGGAATGTGAGGTTACAATGGCGGTGGCGCCCTGCAAGGTATCCTCCCCTATTAAATTTTTAACATAGCTGCGCATTACCGGATCCAGCCCGTCAAAGGTCTCATCAAAAAATAAATAATCCGGCCGGCTGGCAAGGGCCAAAATAATGGCGGCCTGGCGGCGCATACCCTTAGAAAAACCGGTTACCGGCTTTTTCGGGTCCAGCCCAAAATCTTTTATTAAGCTATTGTACCGCGCTACCTCAAATTTTGGAAACAAGCGGCGGTATAAATCGCGCATACGGTTTAAGGTGCAGCTGCCCAAGAAAAACAGCTCATCCGGTACATAGGCAATTTTGGCTTTCACGGCCGGGTTTTCCCAAACCGGCTGCCCCTGTACCGCAATGGTGCCGGCGTCGGGTTTGTAAACCCCGGCTACGCAGCGCAAAAAGGTAGATTTACCGGCGCCGTTAGAGCCTACCATGCCGTAAACGCAACCGCTTTGAATCCTGCAGGTAATTTGGTCTAACGCCGTAAAATTTCCAAAACGCTTGCTAACATTTGTTGCAGTGATCATTTTACTGCTCCTCCTTTTTCAAGGTAAACTTGCTCGGTTTCCCGTAGGCGGCCTTTACGCAGTCAATTAGCTCCTGCTCGGCTACGCCGGCCAGCCGCATTTGCCCAAACAGCCCAAACAGCTCATGCATTTTTTCGTGATTTTCCTGCTGCAGCAGGGCGCGGGCATTCTCGCAAACAAAGTAGCCCTTACCGGGCACCGCTTTAATCAGCCCGGCCGTGTTCAGCTCGTTATACGCCCGCAACACGGTGCACGGGTTAATGGTGTGCTCAAACGCAATGCCGCGTACCGAGGCCATTTGTGCCCCCGGACATAACACGCCGCTTAAAATAAACCGCTTGGTTTGCTCTACAATCTGCTCGTATACCGGTATGCGGGAGAGGGAATCGATTTGATACATCCGTGTCACTCCGTTTCAACTGTTGTATCTGTGTTGCAACACACGCGTTATATCACACCCCTCCCCCAATGTCAACCCCTCAATTTTAAAGTTTTTATTTTTAGGGCAAAGCTATTTTTGGCGGCGGTGCTTTTTACCCGTTTTTAAGGGGCCAAAAGCCGCTTCATTTGCAAGCCAAACCCCCGCGCAAAGCCAACAAATACTCGCAACCGGCGCGGCGCCGCGCCAATGAAAACCAGTGATAATAAAGCCTTAGCAAACCGCGGACAAAACTTAAAAATTCGCCGTTTAAACAGGGTGTTTGTAAACCATTTATGAAGTTTTGCCGGCAGGCATTGCAAAATAAAAATGGTTGTGGTACAATTGTTTTGTTATTGTGTGCGTTTTGGTAACGCATACGCTATTGCGTGCGCGGGCGCCCGGGCGGGCTGCAGTGTGCGAAATTAAAGGGGTTTATTACAATGCAAAAGGATCTTATTATTGTTGGCGCCGGCCCTGCCGGCATTTTTACTGCCTTAGAACTGATTCGCCGGGGCAGCCAAAAATCTATTGTAATTGTAGAAAAAGGGCAATCGATTGAAAATCGGCATTGCCCGAAAGCCAAAACAAAAAAATGTGTAAACTGCAAGCCGTTTTGCCACATTACAACCGGGTTTTCGGGTGCCGGCGCTTTTTCCGACGGCAAGCTTTCCCTTAGCTGCCAGGTTGGGGGCGATCTACCCAACCTGATTGGGGAGGACACCGCACAGGACACCATTGATTACACCGACAAAATCTACTTGGAATTTGGGGCCGATACTCACATTGAAGGCATTGGCAACGATGACGCGGTTAAAGAAATTCGCAAACGCGCCATTCAGGCCGGCCTGCGGTTGGTAGATTGCCCCATTCGCCACTTAGGCACCGAAAAGGCGCAGGATTTGTACCTTAGAATTGAGCAGTACCTGCAGCGGAACGGGGTAGAAATGCTGTTTGGGCACGAATGTACCGAGCTATTGCTTGAAAACGAGACCTGCAAGGGCGTTGTGGTAGAAAACGGCAAGCAGAGCTTTGAAATTTTAGGCAAAAATGTTGTGGTTGCAACCGGCCGCCGCGGCGCCGATTGGCTGGAAAAGCTTTGCGCCGAGCATGGCATTGCACACCAGCCCGGCACGGTAGATATTGGCGTGCGGGTAGAGGTTCGCAACGAAATTATGGAAAAGGTAAACAAGGTGTTGTACGAATCTAAACTAATTGGCTACCCCAAACCCTTTAAAAACAAGGTTCGCACCTTTTGCCAAAATCCCGGCGGTTTTGTAAGCCAGGAGAATTACGACAACGATTTAGCCGTTGTAAACGGGCACTCTTACAAGGAACTAAAATCGAACAACACCAATTTGGCCATTTTATGCTCGCACAATTTTAACGAGCCGTTTAACCAGCCCATTGAATACGCCCAAAAGGTTGGCGAGCTAACCAATATGCTGGGTGCCGGGCACATTTTAGTGCAGCGCTACGGCGATATTTTAGACGGTAAACGCACCTGGCAAAAGGAACTGGCGCAGTCGAACCTGAAGCCCACCCTGCCAGATGCCGTTGCGGGCGACATTACCGCCGCCATGCCCTACCGCTCTATGATGAACATTATTAACTTTATTCAGGCTATGGACCATGTTGTGCCCGGATTTGCCTCGGTAGAAACGCTGCTTTACGCGCCGGAGCTTAAATTTTACAGCAACCGCGTTAAAATGGACGCCGACTTTAACACCAACATTCGCGGGCTGCACTGTTTGGGCGATTCCAGCGGTTGGACCCGCGGCTTAATGATGGCCTCGGCCATGGGCGTGTTAATGGGTCAAAAGCTGTTAAAGGCCGAGCAGCTATAAGGCGCAGTTGCCTATCTGCCGGCAGGGTGCCCGCCCTGCCGGCAGCAATTGACGCTCCGCCGTCCTTTTTAGACTCAAGTCACCCTAAAAGCGCCCTTATTTTTAGCCCCTGCCGCCGGCAAGGGCTTTTTTGCCCAAAAAATTAAAATGATTTTATAAGCCTTGCAATACAACAACGACCGTATTATAATAGATAAAGCTGCTTTGGCTTTATTTTGGCCTGTATTTACAGTTTTGGGCAGGGTGGTTTTACATGATTTCTAATTTTAACATTAATTTATACTCCTGTTTTAACTTTACTTTTGATGAGGGCCACTCCTTCGAGGGGCACCGGCATCACGGGTTTGAGATGAATATTGTGCTTTCCGGCACCTTAGAAATTGCCTACGACAATTATGTTTTGCTTTTAAACGAGAATGACATTTTTTTAGGCGAACCGTTTGTTTTTCATCGCAACAAGTGCCTAAAAGCCCCAACTCACCTTATTGTTTTTCAGTTCGATTCTACCGACATTCCCCTTACCGGCGGGCCTTCGGCCTTTCGCCTTTCTAAAGAAAATTACCAGCTGCTGCAAATTATTTTAAGCGAGCTTCAAAGCGCAAATTTTAATATGTACAGCCAAAATATTCCCCCCATTGTGGAGGAACTGTTTCGCCTAATGTTGTTTCGCCTGCTGCGAGAGGAAGCCAAACCCCGCTTTTCTCAAAGCCGGGAGGCAGCTTTGTACAACAACACCGTTGTTTTTATGAAGCAGCATTTAGCGAATAATTATTCTATTCAAGATTTTGCCAAGCTGTGCGGCGTTTGCACCACCACCTTAAAAAACGCCTTTCGCCGCTGCGCCGGCATGGGGGTAAATCGTTTTTTTAACGAGCTTAAAATTGACGAAGCCTGTCGGCTGCTGCAGCAGGGAGTTAGCGCCTACCAAGCCAGCGTACAGTTGGGATTTTCATCGCAGGCCTATTTTTCGGCTGTTTTTAAAAGCGTAATTGGCCAAACCCCACGAGAATACCGGGTTAAAACCGCCCTTACCAGCAGTACCCCGGCTTTGTAAAAACTTTTTAAACAATGCCTTTGTCTTGTTGATTTTTTAACAAATTTTGCCTATAATACTTTACAAAACAAAACTTAAAAAACAAAGGGGGATTTTTCGTGTGGTACCGATTAAATGCTTTTCTTGCCCGGGCTTTAGCCGGCCGCTGCGGGTTTGACGGGCTGAATAAATTTATTTTTGCCGTGTATGTAGCCTTAATGACCGTAAACTTAATTTTCCGCAACCGTTTTGTTTACCTTGCCATTTGGCTATTGTTTTTACTGCTGCTGTTGCGGATGTTTTCTAGAAACCTTACCGCCCGCCAGCGGGAAAACAACAAATTTATGCAGCTTGTTTACAAGCTGCGCCGCCAAAACCGGCAGCGGGCAAGCCGCAAGGCCGATGTTACCCACATTTACAAAAAATGCCCCCACTGCAAGGCCACGGTGCGCCTGCCGCGCAAAAAGGGCCGCCACCGGGTAGATTGCCCCAAGTGCGGCCGTGAATTTAAAGTGCATATTTTTAAAAGCTAAACACTTAAAGACATCTTAACACCTTGAAAATTCGTACAAAATTCGTACACGAAACAAAAAAAGCGCCTAAAATAGGCGCTTTTTAAGCATTTGGTGGAGGCGGGGGGAAAAATTAGAGCATATTTTTGCCGAAAATCAGCACCCGGCAAAAGCCTTAGAAAACCACTAATAATGCGGGTTTAGGGCGTTTTCGGAATTTTCGGTTTTTTAAACAAAACAAAGTTTTTTTGTAATATTCGTGCAAATTCGTGCCCAAAAACAGCCGCCGAAACAGTGTAAAAACTGTACCTCGGCGGCTTGAATTTTAGCCGGTTATTTCTTTACTAAAAAGTCTAAGGCAACCCAACCGGCGCCGGACTTTAACCGGCCCCAACCTTTGGCCGAACCCGGCCCGGTTTTAACCTCGGTAATGGTGTAGACCTGGTTCTTTTTAACCTTGCCGTTTTTGGCGTAGTTGGTACCGGGGCCTTTGCGCACCCAGCACCACTGGCCGGTTACTTTGTAAAGAGTTCCGGCCGGGGCAGTAGACTTCGGTTTAGCGGGGGCAGAGAGCTGAGGCTTTGCGGGCGACTGCGGTGCTTTAACGGCAACGCCTAAGGTTTTTAACACCCCGTGCGCTACGGCCACGCCCATTTTGCGTTGTTTTTCTGCCGTATTGATGATTCGAATATCAGTGGCGTTATCTACAAACGCGCACTCTACAATAACGCTGGGGGCCTT
>URRK01000071.1 GCA_900550315.1 uncultured Oscillospiraceae bacterium
TTGCCCAAATTATCGTACAACGCTAACAACAAAATGCGACTGCTGTTGCCGCTAACGGCAATTTTCATGCTGTCGTACCCCGAAAGTGCGGCGGCCGACAAAAAGCCGTTTTCCCCCAGCTCGGTGGCGTACTGTACCACGGGGCCGCCAAACTGCTGCCGGTAAACCTCGGCAATGTTGGCCGGGGTTACACCGGGGGCAAGCTGATTGGCAAAAAGCGGAACCGTTACCTGCATGCCGCTGTAAAAATCGCCAACCACCGGGCAAAAGGCCGGGGCGGGCAGACCGGTTTGCGCCTGCATTTCGGCCAAGTGCTTGTGCTGCTGCGGCAAAGCGTACTGCCGCGGCGCCTCAAACAGCTCGCTGCGGGCCGGGGCGGTGTACTCCGCAATCATTTTTTTGCCGCCGCCGCTGTACCCTGTTAGGGAAAAGCAGGTAAGCTGCGCCGTTTTAGGCAGCAGGCCGGCCTGCACCAGCGGGGCGGTTAGCGCAATAAAGCCGCTGGCGTGGCAGCCCGGCACGGCAATGCGTTTGGCGCTGCAAACGGCCGCTTTTTGAGCCGCCGAAAGCTCGGGAAAGCCGTACACCCAACCGGGCGCTGTGCGGTGCGCGGTAGAGGTATCTAACACAACGGTGTTGGGGTTTAAAACCCAACCGGCCGCCTCGCGCGCGGCGTCGTCCGGCAGGCAGAGTATAGCAATGTCCGCAAGGTTCAACGCCTGCTTGCGGCAAGCGGAATCCTTGCGGTCTTTTTCGTTTAATGTAATCAGTTCCAATTCTTTGTCGGTTTGCAGCCGCTCAAAGATCCGCAGGCCGGTGGTACCGGCGCTGCCGTCTATAAAAACTTTTTTCATGAATTTAAGTACTCCGTTACCAAAGCAATTTGCTTTTCAACCGACGCAATAGAGGTACCGCCGGCGCTGGTGCGCTTTTCTACACAGGTTGTAAGGTTAATGGCAGTGTAAACATCCTGCTCAAACAAGCTGCTAAACTGTTTAAAAACCGAAAGCTCTAATTCCTCCAGCACCTTGCCGTTTTCAATACAATAGGCAACCAGCTGACCCGAAAGCTTGTAGGCGCTGCGAAACGGCAGGCCCTTTTTGGTTAAATAATCGGCTAAATCGGTGGCGTTAATAAAGCCCTTTTGAGCGGCGCGCAGCATATTTTGGGGCAGCGCTTTTAGGCCCTGCAGCATTCCGGCAAAAACCTTTAAGCACATTTTAACGGTGTCGCAGGCGTCAAAAACACTTTCCTTATCCTCCTGCATATCCTTATTATAAGCCAGCGGCAAACCCTTTAGCATGGTTAGCGTGGCTAAAAGATCGCCGTAAACACGCCCGGTTTTACCCCGCACCAGCTCGGCCATATCGGGGTTCTTTTTTTGCGGCATAATAGAGGAGCCGGTGGTAAATTCGTCGGAAAGCTCTACAAATTTAAACTCCCAGCTGCACCACAAAATAATTTCCTCCGAAAAGCGGGAAAGGTGCATCATTAAAAGCGAAAGGCAGCTTAACAGCTCTACGCAAAAATCGCGGTCCGAAACGCCGTCTAAGCTGTTTTGGCAAATGCCGCTAAAGCCCAGCGTCTTGGCCTCGGCCTGGCGGTTGGTTGGGTAGGTGGTGCCGGCCAACGCGCAGCAACCAATAGGCGAAACATTTATTCTGCCGCGGCAATCGGCAAGGCGCTGCAGATCCCGCAGCAGCATTGCGGAGTAGGCCATTAGGTGGTGCCCAAAGGTTACCGGCTGTGCGCGCTGCAGGTGGGTGTAGCCCGGCATAATGGTTGCTTTGTACTGCTCGGCTTTATTGGCAAGCAGCTGCAGCAGATTTTTTACCAGGGCAACAATTTCGTCGGTTTCGTCCCGCAAATACATTCTAAGGTCCAGCGCAACCTGGTCGTTGCGGCTGCGGGCGGTATGCAGCTTTTTGCCAACATTGCCCAGCCGCTCGGTTAAAACCTGCTCTACAAACATGTGAATATCCTCACACGCAGGGTCTATTGGCAAGGCTCCGCTTTCTAAATCGTCTAACACGGTCTGCAGGCCGTCAATCAGCTGCCCGGCCTCCTGCTCGGTAATAATTTTTTGCGCGCCCAGCATGGCTGCGTGGGCCATGCTGCCTTTAATATCCTGCCGAAACATTCGGCTGTCAAAATGAATAGAGGAGTTAAAATCATCGGCAATTTTGTTGGTGTTGCCGCTGGTTCTGCCGGCCCACATTTTAGTCATAATACGCTCACCTGCTTTGGTTTAATTTATTTTAGGTTGTTTTTCGCCTTCATTTTAGCGTAAACCTTGGTAGAAAGGCCGTACAGGTTAATAAACCCGGTAGCGTCGGCCTGGTTGTAAACATCATCCTCGTCAAAGGTAGCAATTTCGGGGTCGTACAACGAGTAGGGGGAGGTTACGGAAGCGTTGATCATATTGCCTTTGTACAGCTTTAGGGTAACATCGCCAGTAACGGTTTGCTGGGTTGTTTTAACAAAGGCCAAAATAGCCTCGGTAAGAGGGGTAAACCACTGCGCATTGTAAACCATTTCGGCCAGTTTTTGGGCCACCAGGGCTTTGTAGTGTGCCGTTTCTTTATCTAAGCAAAGGGTTTCCAGCACGGTGTGCGCCTTGTAAAGAATGGCGCCGCCGGGGGTTTCGTACACGCCCCTGCACTTCATGCCAACCAGCCGGTTTTCAACAATATCTAACAGACCAATGCCGTTTTGGCCGCCCAGCTCGTTCAGCTTGGTTACCAGCGCAACGGCGTCCATCTCTACCCCGTCTACCGCGGTAGGCACGCCCTTTTCAAAGTGGATTTTAACATAGGTTGGCTTATCGGGCGCCATTTCGGGGGAAACACCCATTTCTAAAAAGCCGGGCTTGTTGTACTGCGGCTCGTTGGCCGGGTCTTCTAAATCCAGCCCCTCGTGCGAAAGGTGCCAAATGTTTTTATCTTTAGAATAATTGGTTTCCCGGTTAATTTTAAGCGGAATATTGTGCGCCTCGGCGTATTCAATTTCCTCCTCCCGCGATTTAATGCTCCACTCCCGCCAAGGGGCAATAATCGTCATATCCGGTGCCAGCGCCTTAATGGCCATTTCAAACCGCACCTGGTCGTTGCCCTTGCCGGTGCAGCCGTGACAAATGGCGTCGGCCCCCTCTTTAACCGCAATTTCTACCAGCCGCTTAGCAATGGGCGGCCGGGCAAAGGCGGTACCTAACATATAGTCCTCATACAAAGCGCCGGCCTGCACACAGGGGAATACATAATCCTCTAAAAATTCTTTGGTTAGATCCTCTACATACAGCTTAGAGGCGCCGGTTTTTAAAGCTTTTTCCTCCAGCCCCTCCAGCTCGTCGGCCTGCCCTACATTGCCCGAAACAGCAATAATTTCGGGGTTATTGTAGTTCTCCTTTAACCAGGGAATAATAATAGAAGTATCTAACCCGCCGGAATAAGCCAAAACAACCTTTTTAATCTCTTTTTTATTCATGATGAAAACCTCCGAATTCATAAATATTCATTTGATATGCATAATTATACAACCATCTTAAGTGATTGTCAAGCAGATTATTCAACTTTTTGCATATTTTGTTAGAATAACTAAAGAAATTGCCTTAATAACCGTTTTTTGTTGCATATTTCAAGTTTTATGCAAAATATTATGCATATTAATAATAAGTCCTACCAATTTTTCCTGCCATTTTGGTAAAAACCAGTTTGTTTAGGCCTTGTAATTGCCCCGTTGGTGTGCTAAAATAAAGGTAAATTTAGGGGTTGCAGCCCTTTTACAGCCGGTTTTTGCAAGGCTTTAGCCCAAAAGGCGTATTTTGCCCTTTAGGGGTGGGCAAAAGGGGCCAAAGGCGCGGGTTTGGCACGGTGTGTGCTGCCCGGCCGGGCCTTTGTTTTAAAGGGCCTATTGCTTTTGACTTTTGACTTTGGGCGGCCTTGGCCGGCTGGCTTGGCTTCTATCCGCCTTGGCCAGAGGTCTTAGCCGGCGGGCTGCAGCTCCCCGATTTTGGAGGAAAAGTATGAAGTTTTATCAACAATGGCGCGGGCGCGCAGCGGCCGGAAGCGCCGACAAGGCCTGGTTTAAAGCTACCGTACCGGGCAATATTCAATACGATTACGGTGTTGCGCACCATTTTGGCGACCCGAACGAGGGCTACCGCGTAGAGCAGTACCTGCCTTTGGAGGATTGCACCTTTGAATACGAAACAGCGCTGAGCTTTAACCGGCAGCCGGGTGAAACCGTTTGGTTTTGCAGCGGCGGTATTGATTACCTTTACGACATTTACCTAAACCAAACCAAGCTTTACAGCTACGAGGGAATGTACCGCCCGGTTGAGCTGGAACTGACCCCGCACTTAACCGGCAGCGACACGCTGCGCGTGGTAATTCACCCGCACCCCAAGCGCCCCGGCGCCGCAGCGAGAACCCGGCAGGAGGCCGACCACAGCTGTAAGCCCCCGGTTTGCTACGGGTGGGACTGGAACCCCAGATTAATGATTTCGGGCATGTGGCAGGAGGCCTACATAGAAACCCGCGCCGCCGAGCACATTACCGCCTGCGAGCCATTTGTGCGCCTTGCGCCCGATTACCAAACCGCGCAGGTGCGGTTTGAAATTGCCGGCACCGACCGTTACACCATTACCCTGCAAGACAGGGAGGGCAACACCGTTTACACCGGCACCAACCCGGAATTTACGGTTAAAAAACCGCAGCTTTGGTGGTGCAACGGGCAGGGCGAGCCGTACCTTTACCGTTACACCGTAGCCGGCCCTGTTAACACGGTAACCGGCACCTTAGCGTTTCGGGAGGTTAAAGTGGTTCGCAACATCGGGGCCAACGGGCCGGACGGTTTTCCAAAATCGCGCTATGACGCCCCCACCACCGTTTTGCTAAACGGCCGTCGCATTTTTGCCAAAGGCTCTAACTGGGTAAACCCCGAGCTGTTTTGGGGCAACATTACCGCCGAGCGGTACGAGGAGCTGCTGGAGCTGGTGCGGGACGCCAACATGAATATGCTGCGCATTTGGGGCGGTGCCGGCATGAATAAAGAGGCCTTTTACAGCGCCTGCGACCGGCTTGGCATTTTGGTTTGGCAGGAGTTTATGTTGGCCTGCAACCGCTACCCCGACAACCCGCATTACTTAGCCGTTTTAGAGCAGGAGGCCACCGCTATGATCAAGACCCTGCGGCGCCACCCCTGCCTGGCCATTTGGTGCGGCGGCAACGAGCTGTTTAACGGCTGGTCGGGCATGGACGATCAATCGCTGCCGCTGCGGTTGTTAGACCGCCTTTGCTACGAATTAGACCCCGGCAAGCCGTTTTTTAAAACCTCGCCGCTTATTGGCATGGGCCACGGCTGCTACGCCTTTAAGCACCCCGACATGGGCGGAGATATTTTTGAATCGATTCGCGGGTCGCACCTGGTTGCCTACACCGAGTTTGGCGTGCCGGGCTTAACCGATGTTGAAACGCTGAAAACCATGATGCCGGAAAACGAGCTGTTCCCCGTTTTGCGCACCAAGGGCTGGCTGCTGCGCCATGGGCTGGGTGCCTGGGGCCCCGGCGCCTGGATTTGCGAAAATGTACTGCGGGAATATTTTGGCGCGCCCGAAAGCATTGAGGATTTAGTAAACTGGTCGAACGAGCTGCAAAGCACCGGCTACCAGGCCGCATTTGAGGAAATGCGCCGTCAGTGGCCGCACTGCGCCATGGCGCTGAACTGGTGCTACAACGAGCCGTGGAGCAACGCCGCCAACAACTGTTTAATAGATTACCCCACCAAGCCCAAGCGCGCCTACTACGCGGTGCAGCGCGCACTGCGCCCGGTGCTGTTTACCGCCGGTATGCCGCGGTACGATTTTAAAGAGGGCGAGGCCTTTAGCGCCGACATTTGGTTCCACAACGACACCCCGCAGCCGGCCACCGGCACCGTTACGGTGGTGTTAAAAACCGGCAGCACCGAAAAGCAGCTGCTAAGCTGGAGCGCCGAGGCCGGCCCAAACAGCAACCTGCAGGGCCCCACCGTGCATTTTACCCTACCCGAAAGCAGCGAGGATTTTATTACCCTAAAGCTGATTGCCGAAAACGGGCAGGAAAACGAATACCACCTGCTGCTGCGGCACAAAAAGCCTACCGCAAAGGTAAAGCAGATGAACGCTTAACCCGAGCTTACAAAAACGGCAAAGCCAAGAGCCGTTATTTTGCCTTTTTAGGCGGGTTTGCTGCGTGCGCCAAGCTTGGTTAAAAGGCTTGACGCACACTGTGCTTAAAAAGCACAAAAATTAAAAGCACGCCTATTACCCGCAAAGCGCAAAAATAAAACAGGCCGCCCGTTTTGGTTTGTAAAAGCGGGCGGCTTGTTTGTTTAAATTAAGGGGAGTAAAAGCGGGCAGCCGCCAACCGGTTAAACCGATTTTGCCCCTTTTTAACAATAAATTGCGCGGCTAAACCCACCCAAAACTGGCAAAGCAAAGCACCCGGCAGCCTAACTAATTAGGCTGCCGGGTGCGCTTTTTTATTGCGGGCAAGGCTGCAAAACAGCCGCCGCCCTTTACCTTTTTTGCGGCGTTACCGCCGCTTTTTAATTTAACCTTTTTAGCTTACTCTAAAAGCCTAACCCCAAAGAGCTTACCCTTTTACCGAGGTGTAAACAATTACCGAGGCGGCGGGTGCAATATCTACCAGCTTATTCTGCACATTTACAAAGGTGCGGTCGGCGTCGGCCAAACGAGCCGCCGTAGTGGGCTCCCTTGTAGTAACCTGCTCACAGTGGCGATAAAGCGTTTTGCCAATTACCTTTTCAAGGTCAATTTTAATAGGCATATCTTCGGTCGTGGCGTTTACAACGGTAATGGTCCAGTTGCCATCCTCCAGTTGTACGGCGCCAATGTAAAGGTCCATTGTGTTTTCGTCTCTACCGGTGCTAGTTTGATAAACCGTGCCGTTTTTGTAGCCGTTGTAGCGGCTAAACAGGCTAATGGGGTAATAAGAGGCGCGCGGAATACTGGAAACAAACAGCGAGGGGCAGGTTCCGCAAACGTGAATACCGTTGTTAAACTCGCCACTGGTGTTGGTTTGGTCGGTCCACAGCTGGTCAAAAATCTGCCAAAGCGAAATATTATCAATACCCTTTTGCTGAGCAATAATTCCACCTACTACCGTTTGCAGTGAGGCCCAGCCACTGCCCTGCCCCAAATCGGATTTTTCGGAAACACAGAAAAATTCATCTACCCAGAACTCTTTGGTATCCCAAATCTTTTTCTCTTTTAACGAGCTGGAATAGGATTCAAACACCGGCTCAATTACATCGTAGTAAACATCGTTCGTTTCGTCGGATGTTTTAGGGTAAAAGTGCGCCGAATAAACATCAAACAAATCGGGGTCGCGCTCCACTACATAACGCAATAGGCCGTTGCCGTGCTCAATAGAGCCTTGGTTGGGTCCCATGTGCTTAATGCCGTTGGCAACGCCGGAGCCACGCAAAATATTGTTGATTGTTTTGCATACAAACAAATACTCATCGGCTTCCAAGCCCTCCTGCTTATCGCTGCTGTATTTGTACGAAGGCTCGGTAAAGTACAGCAGGTGCGAAACATTGTGAATACCCTTAGCCTTTAAGGCCTTTAGGGTTTGCACAAAAAACTCGCCAAAACGCAGCGAAACCGTTGTTAAACGCTTAAACTCTTCGGTAATATTTTCATCGGCAAAGGTTAGTTCTTTAACATTTTCCCACTTTTTGCCGGTGCCGGTTTGCAGGTACTCTTTGGCAACATACTTGCCCCAGGTGGCGGTTTCGCCGTATTTTTCGGCGCCGTCGCCGTACAAATAGCCAACCTCGTTAATGCTGCCTTTTTTGCGGTTGGTAGTAATAGACATAAAGTGCCAGCCAACCGACATCACAACATTAATAT
>URRK01000072.1 GCA_900550315.1 uncultured Oscillospiraceae bacterium
TTTTTGCACAAACAACTGCCAAAACAATCCAACCATATTTAGTTGAATAATAGAAGTTGCAAAACTTGGTACTTTTTGTATTGACGGCACGATATATTGTGGTATAATAAATTTAATAAACTATGTATGTTTGATTTTTGCTTGAATAAAGTGAGGTAGTATTTATGTATGTTAAAGATGTTGTAGTACAAAACCAGGGTGGCCTGCGTGCCCGCCCGGCAACATTTTTTATTCAAAAAGCCAACGAGTTCAAATCCTCCATTTGGGTGGAAAAAGACGAACGCCGCGTAAACGCCAAAAGCCTTTTAGGCGTGCTTTCCTTAGGCATTATTGGCGGCACCTCTATTCGCATTAGCGCCGATGGCGCCGACGAAAACGAGGCGGTTGATCAGCTGGTAGAGTTGGTACAGTCCGGCTTTGTAGATTAATTTAACTTTACCCCTTTAAAGCTTTATAAATTATTTGGCCGGTATGCACCCTTTGGGTGCATACCGGCTTTTTGTGCGTTTATTTTAAATTTTTAAGTGCATTTCAGCAAAGTAAACTCCCCGACAATAAAGCACTGTACTAAGCCGCCTTTATAAAAGTGCTTTGCAGCTCCTTAACGGTACAGCTTGCTGTAGCCCTTGGCTTTGGCAAATTATTTTACCGGCTTACGCCTTCCTGCCTTATTTGCGCCAAAAATACCGCCCAAGCCGCCGGCCACTATTAAAACAACCAACCGGGTTAGCGTGGCGGCACCGGGCGCTGCGTGAAACGCAATAAGCGAAACGGTTGTAATACAAATAAAAAGCAAAAAACCACACAGCATTCCGCACAGCAAGCCGTTTTTCTTTAGCTTAACCGCCGTTACAAAGCCGCCGCAAAAGCCGCCCAGCGCCACTGCGGCCGTGCTGGCCGCCGGGGCAAGCGTTAACGAAATGTTGCCGACCGAAAACAGCAAAGCCGCTAATACTGTTATAATTAATGTAACCGCGCTGCCCGCAATTAAGCCCATCAGCTCCGGCCGCAGCCACAGCCCAAAAATTCCTGCTTTATCTGTTTTAACCTTCATGCCCTACCCCCGCTTTAATTTTAGGCCGGGTTGCAAGCCTAAACCCCTGTAAGATCTGCTTGCCGATTTTTTGCGCCCTCTGCCTTAAACAGCAAACAAAAGCCTCTACTTTCCCGCCTAATAGGTTTTATAATACATTTATATTTTGGTTTTTACCCCTTTATACCTGCACGAATAAATTGTTTGTACATAAACTGTAACATAGCAGCCTGCACCGTTTGCGGCCAGCAATGGCCCTTTGCCAAAACGGGTTGTAAAAAGGGCAAACATTGCAAAGACGGCGCAATAAAACCAAGCATTGTTCGGCCAAGTGCCGCTTGGCAAAGCATTGCCCGGTCAAGTGCTGCAAATTTGGCACAACTAAATTTTGAATTTTTTGGCAGTAAATTGTTAGGATGGTTTTTATGCAACAGTACATTGCCGTTGTAGACGGAGATAAGCGCCAAAAGGCGCTTTGTGAAATTTTAAAGCGGCAGGGCTTGCTTGCCCGGTTGTTTTTTTTAAACAACGAAACCGTTTTAACCGATTTAGCACAGCTGGGCGCCTGCAAAGCGATTGTTTTGCCGGTGCCAACCACGCGAAACGGCGAAACGCTAAACGCACCGCAGTTAACCCCACCCTTGCCGCTGGCAACGGTTTTAAGCGCGCTGCAGCCGGGCACCCCGGTTTTTACAGGGGGGACTGCCCCCTGCTTTGCAGAATTTAAAAATTTAAATTTTTGCAACCTGCTGGCGCAGGAGCCGCTGGTTTTAAAAAATGCCTTAGCTACAGCCGAGGCTGCCTTGGCCATTGTAATTACCCAAACGCCGCACACGGTTTTTAAAAGCAATGTGCTGCTGTTGGGCTATGGGCGCATTGCGCAGTATTTAGCAAAGTACCTAAAAAATTTAGGCGCCGCGGTAACGGTTGCCGCCCGTAACGAGGTAGCCCGAACCAAGGCAGCCACCGCCGGCAGCACAGCACTTACCTTTGAGCAGGCCGAGGTTTATTTGCCACATTTTAATGTTATTGTAAACACCGTGCCGCAAACCGTTTTGTTTAAGCGGCAGCTGCTAAAGGTAAGCCCCGGCTGCCTGCTGGTTGACCTTTCCTCTATGCCCGGCGGAATAGATTACAAAGCGGCCGAGATCTTACGGCTAAACACCGTGCAGGCACTGGGTCTGCCCGGAAAATATTCCCCCAATTCTGCCGCGCAGTACATGGCAGAGGCTATTACCGCAAGATTAAAGGAGTTGAGCTTAATATGACCGGTAAAACCATTGGCTACGCCCTTTGCGGCTCCTTTTGCACCATAGAAAAAGCTTTGCAGCAAATGGAGGCGTTAAAGCTTAGCGGAGCAGAAATTGTACCCATTTTTTCGCAAACCGTTTTTGAAACCGACACCCGCTTTTTTCAAAGCAACGAAATTAAAGCTCGCGTGCATAACATTACCGCAAACCCAATTTTACACACCGTGCGCGAGGCCGAACCCATTGGCCCCAAAAAGCTGTTAGATTTATTGGTTATTGCCCCTTGCACCGGCAACACCCTTGCAAAGCTGGCAAACGGTATTACCGATACCGCCGTTACCATGGCCGCAAAAGCCCACCTGCGCAACGGCCGCCCGGTGCTGTTGGCCATTGCAACTAATGACGCTCTAAGCAATTCGGCCCAAAATATTGGCAAGCTGTTAAACACCAAAAATGTGTTTTTTGTGCCCTTTGGGCAAGATGATCCGCAGAAAAAACCAACCTCCCTTATTTGCAAATTTGAAAGTCTGCCCCAGGCCGCTGCCGCCGCGCTAAAAGGGCAGCAGCTGCAGCCGCTGCTACAGTAGTCGGCCAAACAAGTCGGCAAACCCAGCGTTAAATTTAGTTCTAAAATTAAAAGCCACCCATTAACCGTGCGACTTTATTACTTAGCCAAACGCCTAACAAAATCAGCAACCAAAAATAGCTGTAATTTTGCCCTTTCAGGGGCTGGTGGCTGCATGCGCCGCGGTTTGAGTGTTGCCTTTTCTTTAACGGCTAAAGCTTTAAGGTTAAAAGCAAACCCGGCCCCTGCACAAGGCAAAGGGCCGGGCCTGCCGCCGCCCGGTAATAGGGAGAAATACCGGGCAAGCTGGGGGAGAGATTAAATACACGGTTTTAAATGGAGATTTAAAACGGTATTAGGAAAAAGCTATTGTATGAACAAAACCATTTAATTTTAAAAAACCTGTTTTATTTCGCGAATATCACAGCCGGTGTTTAAAGCCTTAGCAATGGCCGTAGCGGCCCCCTCGCCCATGGCAACGCAATCCCCCGTTACACGGTAAGAGGCGTGTGCGTAAAACGATCCGGAAATACACCGCCCGGCAGTAAGCAGGCCTTTAATGCCCTTAGGCAGCAGGCAGCGCAGTGGAATTTGGTATGGCACAATGTGCCGGCACTCCTGCTCCTCACGTTCGTCGTGAACATCTACATTAAAGCTAACCCGAAAGCCAAGGTGGTCCTGAAACTCGGCACCCGATACAATATCCTCATCGGTTAAATAATAATCGCCTAAGATGTGCCGCGTTTCACGCACGCCGATTTGCGGTGCAGTGGCAACCAAGTGGGCATTTTTAAACTCGGGAATGTATTTTTTAAAAAAAGCAAAGGTTTCGTACACACGGTCGCGGCCTAAAAATTCGGCCTCGGAAAGCTCAAACGGGTCTACCCCGCTTTTGCCGCGAATGTGTACCAGCTGCACCACCGCCATGCCGGGCACTGGCAGCCAAATGGCATAGGGCTTATCAAAATCAATTTTGTAGCCGGTGTTATGCTCCCGGCAGGCCTTTTGCATTAATGCATTAAGTTCCTCGGGCTTGTTTTGCTTAAAGCTAATGCCCGAAATTAAAAACATAGTGGTCATGGCCTGCGGGTCACCGCCCTTTTCGTTGCCAAAAATGTACTCGGCCCCGGCCGAAACGGCAACATCGCCGTCGCCGGTGCAATCTAAAACATATTTGGCTAAAAAGGCCATGCGGCCGCCCTTGTTGTGTACCACAACACCCTGAACGGTGTTTTGCTGCATTACGGCTGTTTCAAACTCGGTATGAAACAGCACCTGCACCCCCGCCTCGCGAATTTTTTGGTCTAAAAGGCGTTTCATAGTTTCAAAATCGTAGGTAATGTTCCAAAAATAGCCAAAGGCGTTTTCTTTACGCAGGTCGTTCGTTAGCTCCTGCACCAATCCGGATTTGTTCGCCGTGTCGAAAAACGGGTTTACAAAGGCCGCAGTCCAACTGCCGCCCAAAAAACCGTACCGCTCAATTAAAAGGGTTTTAAGCCCCTTGCGCCCGGCGGTAATGGCCGCGCCAATGCCGGCCGGCCCACCGCCAACCACAATTAAATCGTACCGCCCTTTTACAGGGGTTTTAAGCTGCTCTGTAATATAATCCATATTTCCTGTTTTCTGCGCGGTGCCGGGGCAAACCCGGCAGCCGCCTTTTGTTTTGTAAAGCTTAGTTTAGTTTTTCGGTGGTGTAAACAGCTACACAGCCGGGCTCTAAAATATCAACCAGCTTGCCGTTTACGGGGCGGTAGGCTCTGTTGGCCGGAATAACCTGTGTTACCGCATTTTTCTTCATAGTATTCGGGTTGTAAACGTGCCGGTAAAGGGTGGCGCCGTTCAGCGATTTTTCTAAGCTGATTTCGGCTTTAACACTGTCGCCGTTGTTGTTAACTACCGTAAAGGTAGTACCGCCCTTTTGGTTGCCTAACATAGAGAAGTAAACGCCCATATCGCTGTCGTACTCACTTTTATAAACAATATTCATATTTTTATAAAATCTGCTAAGCATTGCGTAAGAATAATACTGAGTGGCCGGTATTGTTGAAAGCTGCAAGGTGTAAGCCATGCCGTTCATTTGAATACCATTCACAAATTCGCCGCCGGTTGAGAGGTTGTTCGGCCACTGCTGATTGTACAACGACCAGTAAAAGCCGCCCGAAACCCCCTGTTCCTGCAAAGCTATCATACACGCTGCAATTTGAGAACCAAGCATTGGGGATTCTTGATAAAAATAATTTCTTCCGGTAATAGCTGCTGCCCATTCATCACACCAAAACTCTTTTTTACTTCCATACAGCTTCATGGTATTCATCCAAGCCGAAGCATATATCGTAGCCTCGTCATAAAAGGTGTCTTTTGTTGGATCATCGGCCCTAAAATAAGTATGAGATGAGAACACATCCAAATAATCGGCGGCGTTTTCCAACATATAGGCCAAACATTCGCTGTGGCTTTCCTCAGGCTTTTCTAAATACTTAAAATCATAATTAATCGGAATATTATCTTTTACACCGGAGCCAACGGCAGTATCCGGGCCAACCAAAGTAAATTGGCTGCGCAAACCAACTTTTTTTAACATGGCATCCATTGTTTTGCAGGAAATTACATAGCACTCATAATTGTGCAAACGCCTTTCGGCAGTCCAAGGGCCCTTGCACGGTTCGGTAAACATTGCAATGGTATTTAAGTTTGTAAGTCCTTTAGCCCGTAAGGTTAAAATAGAATCTTCCATCCATTTAATCCATTTGGCATTAGAGGCTTCAAACCCCTCCATCATAGCTTGTTTCCACTCGGTTTGAGTCATTACTTTGCCTTCGGCAGTGTATTTGTTACCGCTTTTGTAAGAGTAATACATATTTTCACCGGTAAGGTACTTGCCGTTTTCGTCGTACACCTCGGGCTGCACATACAGCTCTTTAGAGCCAATAAAGGAGGTATCGTCCACCAGTGCGTGGTGGCTCCAGCCCGGCACAATAGCAATATCAATATTCCGTTTTTTCATTTCAAGGCCCTCTTTAATAAAGGCCTTCATGTACTCGGTATTTTCAAAATCCCAGCTGCCGGTTTCGGCAACATAGTTCATGTAGGTGTTGTAATCGGTACGCACCAACGAAATACCTATTTGCTGCATACGGTTAAACTGCTCCTGCGCCTCCCGCTCGGTAAACATATTCTTTTTGTTTTTGTACGGCATGTAGGTGTACATTTCATACAGCGCGCTGCCGGCGCCGCGGTAAGTGTTAATAACCGGAGCCGAACCGTTAAAAAACTTTGCCGGGTAAACGGTAAGCTCCTCCTCGCCCTCGCCCGTAGCGGCGTTTTCACCCTCGGCGGTATTGGCCCCATCCGCAGTATAATAAAGGGTTGGGTTATAATACTTTGCGGTATTGTAATTGTAATTAGCCATAGAAGCAACATTCATATTCTTTAAAGTGGCGTTGCGGTTGCGTACAACCGTAACATCATCTAAATCCAATACATTATTTGCGCCAATAATTCTAAGATAAATGCGGTCAACATTAAAGGGAATATAAACCTCCATGCCCACGCGCTGCCAGGAGTTATTGGTTTTGGGCTGCAGCACAGCCTTGCGGGGATCTATTTGAATATAGTCGCCCAACACATTGCCGGCGGCGTCTACAATTTCTACCCGGGAGTTTCCGGCGCTCTTGGTGCGCATACTAAGAGAGACTAAATGCACTGCACCGGGGTAAACGCTAAAGCCGTAGGTTTTAGTGTTGCTTTGAACCGAAAGGTAGTTGTTGCCATTTTCCTTTTTAATTTGCCAGCCAGCCGGCAGGCTGCTGCCCCAATCGGCATTGTCGGTTTCGTTGCTAAAGCCGGCGTTGGCAACATTGTTGTAAAAGTCCTCGCCGTACAAATTAACTGGATCGTAGTTGGAAATTCCTAAAGAAAACCGTGCAATGGTAATAGAGGCTACCTCTAAATCGCCGGGGAACCTGTAATACGGAATGCCCACTACAATATCGGCCAGCATGGTTTTACCGGTGTAGTTCCCAATATCGTAGGTGTAGGTGTTAAACTGTCTTAAGCTTTCGCGTTTTTTATTTACATCGGTAATCGAAGAATCAAACAACGCACGCTGGGTATGCGCAGAGCTGCCAAAAACAGAATCCGGCTCGCCTTCGTCCAAAGCATCAGCTAATTTTGTGGTGCCCGTGCCCGGTTTGGCAACCGCAAAGCGCAAATTGCCGTATTGGCCGCGCTGTGTAACATTTTTGGGGTCGGCGCGGGATACCACTGAAACATGGTAGGTATAGCCGTTTTGCAGTTCTACAGTTTGCGAAAGCATATCGCTGCGGCCCAAACGCACATAATTTGTACTGCCGTCCTTTTGCAGGGTTGAGGAATTTTTTAGCCCCTCAATATTTTTAAAGTTCCAGCCGGTAAAGCCATCTTCAAAATTACTGTTTGCCATAGCCTGCATAGACTCTTTGTTCGTTTTAGCATTAAAAAACTTACCGTAAACCGCCTCGCTGCTGTTACAGGTGTAGGTAAAGGGGTTGGCCGTACTAAGCAATTTACCGTTTTGGTACCAGCCACCAAACACCGAGCCTTTATTGGCCTCTGCGGTTAGCTGCACCACCGTGCCGCTTTTTAAATAACCCGTAAGGTTGCTGCTAACGGTGCCGGAGCCACCGGCACTAACCGCAAACAGCTGCAGCTCATTGGCGGATTTTGCGTTGTAAACCACAATATTATCAAACAAAATACCCGACTTGGCAAGGTTTGAAACGCAGCCGAACACCAGCCAGCAATCTAAATCGTTCAGCGAGTCGTACGAGTAGGTGTAGGTGTGCCAATTGTTATCGGCCGCCTTGTTTTTTCCAAAAATACTAACATATTTATTTCCGGTGCTGCCGGGGCCAATAAAGTTACTGTTGTTTAAGCTGTTAAGGTCGGTTGTTAGGCCGCTGCGGTAAAAGGATTGGTAAGCCTCCGGAATAATCGAAAAATCGGTGAACTTGGCGTCAAAAGAAATTACATATTTTTCGCCCTTTTTAAAGCTGGC
>URRK01000073.1 GCA_900550315.1 uncultured Oscillospiraceae bacterium
CAATTAATTTACCCATTTTTCTTAAGCCCATTTTCTTTTAGCTCTTGGTACTTTTGGCGCATTTGCGGAGCCATTTTGCAAGACATTTTACCCTCCGGGCAGGGGCCGTACAAGCAAGCCGGACCTGCGTTTTTAAACAAATTTGGCGCAACGGCGTAAACCAGGCTAAACATTTGCTCGGCCACCTCGCGTATTTCCCACTGGGCGCGGTTGCAGCAGCGGTGCCTAAAAAAGTTCATTAGGCTGCGGGCGTTAATGGTCATAACCATTTTAGTGTCGCACGCGTTGGGTAAAACAAAACGGGCGTCCTCTATTGCTTTTTTTTCAGCGGCGCGGCGGGCAGATTTTTCATCCATACCGCTGGCCAGCATTTTTTCAAAATGCTTTTTGGCAAGCTGCTCACTTAATTTTTGGTAGGCCTCGTTTGCCTGCTGCATAGCCTGCTCGTACAGCTTTAAAGCCTCCGGCTCGGCGGCAATTTCGGGCGGGGTAATGTACGCAAAGCCATCTTTTTTAACATAGCGCTGGCTTTGCACCGAGTAAGAAGCAATACGGTGACGGGTAACCTGCGCCAAAAACGCGCGGGAGACCCCCTCGATCCCAAAGGTAAAGGAGGCGTGCTCAATAGGGCTTTCGTGCCCAATTTCGGCCAGCATTTCTACAAACGACGCAGTTTTTTCAGGCGTTAAGCCTTCCATAATGCCCTGCACGCCGGTGGAGGCGTAGCAAAGCTTTGCAGCGGCGGCAATGGTTTTTTCCGGCTGCGGGGTATACGCTAAAAGGGTAACGGTTGCCAATAAAAACACCTCTGTATTATAATCAATTTATTTTACCACACATTTTAAGCTATTTCAATATTTTTTTCATTGTTTTAGGCCGTTTTAACCGGCACCGCTGCTTTACTGCTATTGCTTTAATATTTCGGTAACCGTGTTTTGCAGCTGCGTTACCCGTTCGGGCAGCAGATCGTTTGTAAAACGGTACGCCGGGGCCGAAATGCTAACTGCGTAGGCCAAAACGCCGGGCAGCGGTGGCAGCGCAACCCCCACGCAGCGCACGCCCGGTTCGTTTTCTTCGTTATCCAGCGCGTAGCCGCACTGCTTTACCGTTTGCAGCTGCTTTAAAAACTCGGCCTTTGTAAGCGGGCAAGCATTTTGGCCGGCTGCCGCCTTTGCACGGTTAAAAACGGCTTTGGCCTCGGCCGGCGGCAACGCAGCCAACAGCGCTTTACCGGCAGCCGTGCGCCAAAGCGGCAGCGAAAGCCCCACGCGGGAGCTTAGCCGCACGGCAGAATTCGGTGCCTCAAATTTATCTATATAAACAATGCTGTCCCCCTCGCGGGCCACCAAATGCACCGTTTCGCCGCAGCGGGCGGCCAGCTTTTTTAAAAACGGTTCGGCCCGGCTGCGCAGGCTAAAGCACTGCAGCGAGCCGGAGGAAAGCTGCATCAATTTTAAAGTTAAGTTGTACGGCCCACCCTGCCCCGCCTGGCGAACATAGCCCAGCCCCTGCAAAGTGGCCAGCAGGCGGTGCACCGTTGCTTTGTGCAGCCCGGTGGCGGCGGCAAGCTCGGTTACGGCCGCGCTGCCCCGCTGCGCTAACTGTTCTAAAAGCGCAAAACAGCGTTCAACCGATTGCACAGATTTTTCTTGTTGCATTTTATTCTCCCAACTTTTACTTAGGGCGAACGCCGTACGGTTTTCGCTCGTTGTTGTATTCAAGCAGTTTTCTGCTTGCGTTTATTAGCCGCAAGGCAAACGCTTTACGGGCAATTTTGCGCTTTGCGGCCGAAAAAACTAACGCTAAGGCTAAGCTGCTTTGGGTAGGCTTTACTTACCCGCCAATTTTAACAACAACAGTATAGCATAATTTTTTAAAAAACACAACGCCGAATGTTACAAAAATAAGGGTTGACATTTTGGCGGGGTTTGTTATAATAAAAGCATAAAAATAAAACACAGTTTCACAATGTGAAACAAAGGGGTAACAAATGAAAAAAACTGTAACTTTTGGGGAAATTATGCTGCGGCTTACCACGCCGGAAAATCAACGCTTTTTACAAGCCGAAAACTTTTTGGCCGTGTACGGCGGAAGTGAAGCGAATGTAGCGGTTTCGCTTTGCAATTACGGTCAACCGGCCGAGCATGTTACCGCCCTGCCGCAAAACGCCATTGGGCAGGCAGCGTTAAATTCGCTGCGGCGGTACGGCGTTGCCACCAACCACATTGCCCGCTGCGGCAACCGCTTAGGCCTATATTTTGTTGAAAAGGGCGCCGCCTACCGCAAACAGGGCATTGTTTACGACAGAGCCCTTTCGGCCATTGCCACCGCGCCGGCCAACACCTTTAACTGGCAGGAAATTTTTAACGATGCTGATTGGTTCCACTTTAGCGGCATTACCCCCGCTTTAAGCACTGATTGCGCCGCCATGTGCCTTGCCGCCTGCAAGGCTGCCCACAGCCTTGGCCTTACGGTTAGCTGCGATTTAAACTACCGCGAGGCCCTTTGGCCGCGGGAAAAAGCCAACCGCGTAATGAGCGAGCTTATGCCGCTGGTTGATGTTTGCTTTGCGTACGAGGACGAACCACAGGATATGTTTGGCATTACCCCCAAAAAAGGGGCCGACCCGAACGAGGGTTACCGCCAAATGGCCACCGAGCTAAAAAAACGCTTTGGCTTTAAGCTGGTTGCTATTACCAACAGCCGGTCGTACTCCGCCATGCAAATTGATTGGGCCGCCATGCTGTATGACGGCACCGATTTTTACTTTAGTCGGCGGTACGAAATTAACGCGGTTGACCGCATTGGCGGCGGCGACGCCTTTTGCGGCGGTTTTATTTACGCGG
This sequence comes from uncultured Oscillospiraceae bacterium, assembly GCA_900550315.1. Classification (GTDB taxonomy): domain Bacteria; phylum Bacillota; class Clostridia; order Oscillospirales; family Acutalibacteraceae; genus UMGS1279. Next base: position 2,847 of record URRK01000073.1, read on the forward strand.
CCAAAAACGGCTACACCCCGCAGCAGATAATTGAATTTGCCGTTGCGGCCGGCAGCATGAAATACACCGTGATGGGCGACTATAACTGCGTTTCGGCCGAGGAGGTTGCCGCCCTGGCCTTTGGCAAAGAAAATTAAATTTTAACCTAAAGGAAGCCCTAAATTGCGCTTTCCCCTATTCCAAAAGCGGCCTTTTTCTTACCAAAAACGGTTCTGGCCCTTTTAAAAGCCAGCTTTTTCCTGTTAAAAACGGCCTTTTACCCTTTAGGGAACCAAGCTGCTTTGGGCCTTTGAGTTAATTTTAATAAAGCTGTTCTTATTTGCTGCACCGCTGTAAAGCTTTACCGGTGCAGCTTTTTGGTTGACAAAATTGCAGTTTTCCTGTAAAATTGCATTGAAAGAAGGTTTTAAAATGACCCAAACCCAAAAAAAGCAGGCCATGCTTAAAATTGTAGATGCCCTGGCGGCGGCTTACCCCAACGCCCGCTGCTCGTTAGAATATGAGACCCCGTTTCAGCTTTTGGTTGCCACCCGGCTTTCGGCCCAATGCACCGACGCCAGAGTAAACTTGGTTACCCCGGCACTGTTTGCGGCGCTGCCAACACCAAAAGACTTTGCCAACGCCACCGTTGCCGAAGTGGAAAACCTGATTAAAACCTGCGGCCTTTACCACACCAAGGCGCGCGATTTAGTAAAATTGGGGCAGGTGCTTTGCAGCGAGTTTGAAGGCGAAGTACCAAACAGCTTAGAGCAGCTAATTACCCTACCCGGCATTGGCCGAAAAACTGCCAATTTAATTATGGGAGATGTTTACGGGCAACCGGCCGTAGTAGCCGACACCCATTTTATTCGCCTTTGCAACCGCTTTGGCATGGTAAACAGCAAAGACCCAAAAAAAGTTGAAAGCGCTATGCGCGCACTATTGCCGCCAAAAGATTCCGCTCTGTTTTGTCACCGCACGGTGCTGCACGGCCGCGCCGTTTGCACCGCCAGAGCGCCCAAGTGCCAAAGTTGCTGCCTGCAGGGGCTTTGCGCGGCGGTTGGGGTTAAAAAGTAATTTTTCCCGGCAAGTCTAACATCCAAAACAGCAACAAAACAACAAAAAATAGCAACCCGCAATAAAAGCAGTTTTAGCCTTTATTGCGGGTTACTTATTATTTATTTTTGGGTAGTGTAAACGGTTACGCCGTAAGCGGGTAAAATATCCTCAAAACCGGTTTTGCAATTGCTAATTTTGGCCGAAACCGGCAAAATATTGTTGCTTTCGTTTTTCAAAATTACCGCTGGGTCAAACTCGTGACGATACAGGGTTTTGCCCAACGCTTTTTCAAAATTAACGGTAACTGCTGCGCGGTCGGCGTTGGCGTTTACTAAAGCAACTCCTACCGAGCCGTCCGGCGTCTCGCTCATTACGCAGTAAATGCTTTGCCCTGCGGCCGAGCCGTAATTGCAGCCGTAAATTTTAGAGCCGGATTGCCCTAAATAATTGGCAATTAACTGAAAAGCGTAAAAGCCCGGGTGCGGTTGGCTATCTACAATGTAGTTTGGCAATAGGCCCCAGCAATGCACGCCGTTTTCCCACGAATCAGAGGTGTTGTTGCTGTTAGAATCCGGCCATTTTTGGTCAAATAGAGTCCACATAAAAGAACTCTTTAACCCGTTTTGCAAAACAGCCATTTGCTGCAGCGCAATTTGCGTACCAAAATAAGGGTTGTTGCGGCGCCAGGTTAAGGCGTTGCCCTGGCCGTAGTTGTATTCGTCAAACACAAACTTATCCTTCCCGCCGCCAAAGTTTTGCAATTTTAATTTAATATCCTCATTCCAATAATCAAAATTATCGTTTAAAATGTCAATATTATTGCAATAAGAGTGAGAGGAATACAGGTCGGTGGCGCCTTCCTTATCTAAATTGTACACCGCTTTCATCATGTAGCCGCCGTTGGTGGTAGTGGCGCCCTCGTTCGGGCCCATAATGGTTACGGCGTTACGCAGCCCGGCAGTTTTAAGCTTAGCGTTAACAACATTAGCGTAAGCCAAATATTCTTTTGCGTAAATTTCGGCCAGCTTGGCGGGGTCGGTAATCCCGTTGTACTCGTAGGCCGTAAAGCCCGGCTCGGTAGAAAGCGAAAGGTATCTTGCATTGGTGTAGCCCCTGGCCTGCAGCTGGCGAACCAGCTCTACCATTAGGTTGGCAAAATTATCAATTGTTTTCGGCACATCGCCCTCTACATAAATTGACTCCGGCTTTAACCCTGTCAAATAAGTGTTCTTTTTATTTGCGTGGTCGGCGCCAAAATATTCGCCGTAAATTTCGCGGAAAGCGTACCAGTAGTTTACTAAAACATCAATATCCCGCTTTTTCAGCTCCCCACACCAACGGTAAAGCGCCTGCATAGAGTCGCTGTCGTAATCCAGCTTTTTGCGGGCGGCGTCCCAAAGCATTTGGGAATCAAAATAAGTTCTGGCAATGTGAATACCGCTTTTCTTTGCGGCGTCCAGCTCGGCCTGAGCAGTACGCTCGCTGTGCTGGCGGTGATATTTATCACTACGGAAGGTGTAAGCGTGGTAAACGGCGTTAAAGCCTAAAAAGCTGCTTTGCAAGGGTGTTGAGGCGTTGTTTAATTTAAGGTTAGCCTCTAAAAAAGCTTCCTCCTCCTCAGGATCCTCAATTTCCCTATCGTCGTCATCGTCCACGGGGTCTTCCCAGTCCTCGTCATCTATTGCGGTAGAATTCTCAGACGAAACCTCGCTGGAAATTTCAGAGGCAGCGCCTTTAGAAGAATTCTTTTTCTTTTTGCCGGTACTATTTTTTTTGCTATTGCAGCCGGCGGCACAAAGTAATAAAACTAAGGCCAGCAACAAGCAAAGTGCCTTTTTAAAATTATTCATGTGCCGCACCTGCCTTTCTAAATTTTAAAACAAGTAATGCCGCGCTTGCAAGCATTAACAAAATTACAGCAACGGTAGAAACGCCAACATCCCCGGTTGCTGGGGTCTCGCCGTCGGCGTCGGCTGTTTCCTTCTGGCTAAAGTAGCTGCTGGAGGCCTTAATTTTAGCTAAAATTGAGGTAAGCTCCGGTGCGTCATCGGCGCTGGCGTAATTGGGCTGATTTAAAAATCCGGTTAAGGATTTATCCAGCTGCATAGCCTCGTATTTTGCTAAGGTAACATCACTAAACGCACCCGCACCGTTGTAAATAACCAGGTAAATTAAGCCGCTCTTATCTAACAACACGCGGTTTGCCTGCCTTTCGCCGGCGGTAATTTTGGTGCCGGCAAGTAGATCGTTGCCGTCCTTATCCCAAGCCAGCGCAACATAAGAGCCGCCGGTTGCGTCGTTCACCGTGGCAGAAAGCGCATAGTCGCCCGAGCCTAAAAGGTTAAAGGGAATAACCTGCTTTTGGCTTGTTTTTTGGGTTAATGCGGTAATTGGTTGCGTGGTGTGTAAAACCTCGTTGTGCAGGGTCTGCGCGTAGGTGTTATCAATATTGCTTTCCAGCAGGCCGGGCTGCAGGCGGGTCACGGTAACATCGTCAATGTAAAAATCCATACCGCCCCAGCAGTAAAGCCCTAAGTAGCAGTCGTAATCAATAGGCAATACCAAGGAAACTTTTTTCCAGCTGCCAATATTAATAGACTCTTGATTGCTGGCCGTAAAGGAATAAATAATCGTAGCACGACGCTCATCGGTCCAGCTGGTGCTTCTCTTACTGTCCTCTAAAAAGGTTAGGCGAATTTCACCGTTCGTAACGAACTGATTTAACTTTAGCCAAAATTCAATGCGGTACATATCCCCTGCGGTTGTCTTGCTTCCGAACGGGAACAGAACGGAGAAATTACTGTCCTGAATTTTGCGGTGCATAGAATAATTTCCACCGTGCACATTGGTGTCGTTATTATTTTGCTTTTTGTAAACCTCAAAATTCGTGGTGGTCATGTTACCGGTTGCAACATAGGCCTCGTAATCCTGATACCAGGTTCCAAGCGGCAGCCATTTGGCGTACAGCGTCATGTTTTTGGTAAAGGTGGTTTCTAAAAAAGGCTGGGTCAGGGCGCTGTCTAAATACCAGCCACCAAAAGACCGATCGGCTCTTTGCGGTGTGGGAATTCTGGTAGTAATGCTCTCGCCGATTGTACCCGAAACGGGCTCTAATGCCTCGCCCCCGTTGGTTTCAAAACGAACGGTAACACCAGGGGTTTCGGTAATGGTTACATCGTCTAAATAAAAGCCAATGGGGCCCCAGGTGTAAAGCCCGGCATAAGCGTCATAAGCGGCGGTAAAGTAAACGGTTTGCTTGCGCCAAACTCCCATTTGCTCGTTAATGGTTTTGCTGTTAATATCTACAAGGTCCATGTAGCGGTTTACGCCGTTTTCGCCCCAAGTGGTACAGTTATCTCGGTTAGAAAGGTAGGTTAAACGAATCTGGCCGGAGCTGGTCATGGCATACACTTTGTACCAAAACTCAATTTTGTAATGCCGCCCTTTTTCCAGCTTTTCCCCGTACGGGAACAGCATGGCAAAAAAGCTGTTGTTTTCCGGCGGAACATAAAGCGAGCCTTCGCCGCCGTGAACATTCGTATCGTTCGGGCCGGTTTTTTGGTAGCGGGTAGCGCCGCCGGTGGTGTACACCTTGCCGCCGCCCGAACCGCTTTGGTAAGCCTCAAAATCCTGCTGCCAAACGCCTTTTTCGTACCACTTAGCGTAAAGGGTAATATTTTGTTCCGGGAAAACCGCGGAGGTAAACGGCGTTTTGCAGACAGAATCAATGTACCAACCGGCAAAGGTGCTGCCCTGCTTTTCGGCACTGGGTAAAGCAATTGCCGAGCCCGACGCACCGGAAATTGGCTGTACGGTGTTGCCGCCGTTTGTATGAAAGCTAACCGTTACGGTAGGTACTTCAATCACCGCGGCGTCGTCTACAAACACGCTGGCGTATTCACTGTAATTCGGGCCGTCAGTATTCATCATCCAAAAGCCCAAATAGGCGTCTTGCGTGGCATTAATAAACTGG
>URRK01000074.1 GCA_900550315.1 uncultured Oscillospiraceae bacterium
ATCTCGGTAGACGGCGGATTTTCGGCCTATTCCGGCGTTTAAAACGCCCCTTACAAGGCAGCAGCCCTAAAAGGTTATATCGCCTTTTTTGGGCAATACCGGCCCAAAGCATTTTTTGCCTTTAGGGGATATTAGCCCCGCCATTTTGTGTGCAGTCGTTTTATAAAAGCATTATAACGCGGTATTATAGCGGCACAAAAGCGGCGCTTTTTAAGGGCTGTTAAAAAAATCTTTTACCTTTAGCAAATTTAGGGCTAAAGCAGCTTCAATAGCCAAACGCAAAGGCAACCAAGCGCAAAGGCAACCAACTACAAAAACACAGCCGGGCAGTTTAAAAGCCGCCCGGCTGCGTTTTGCTTTTAACCGGCGGGGCTTTTTCCCGCCGGTGCTATTTTGTTTTTACCCGGCCGCAGCCTAAAAGGCAGCAGCTAAAGCTTTGGCAAAATTTTTTCGCTTTAAAGCTTGTTTTCAACTTCTTGCACCTTTTGCAGCCAACCCAAATAGCGGTTTAAATCAAAGGCCGGCGCGCCGTACAGGTAGGTGTTTACAAACGGCTTACCGTCTACCGTGTATTCAATTAGCAGCATGCCTTTGTCAGAATACATCATGGGCAAAAATCCAACCTCGGTGTTGGCGTTCGGCGCCGCCGTGCAGCTGCCGCTAAACAGCTCGCTGCCGGTTTCAAGGTCGGTTAGCTTTACGGTAACCTCTGCCGGCTTTAGGGTGCTGTTGGCAACTAAAACGGTGCGCCCCCAGCTTTGCATTTCGCCAACCAGGGCAAGCACCGGGCGGCTGGAGCGTTTAATGTAAGAATAGGCCAGCTTTTTCTCGTAATAATAATCCACCACCGCGTCCGACATCTGCGGCCAACCGTCAATTAGGTTCCACCAAATAACGCCGCCCATGCTGCTCATTTTCGCACGCACCCGCTCAATAAAAAACTTTTTGGCTTCGGCCTGCGAAATTTGCGAGGCTTTAATGTAAAGCTCCATCTCCTCCGGTACGGTGCCAAACAGCTGCTGTACCTGCCGGTGCATGAGCATCGTCCGGCTGGGAGAATTGTTTTGGTCGGTAGAATGTAGGTTCCACTGCTCGTTTTCGGTGTACGGCCAAACACGGTCGGCGTCAATAAACTTTTCAATGCTTTGTTTTGCCGGGCAGCCGTGGTAGCCGGTTTCGCTAACAAAATAAGCGTTCGAGCTGGTGTAAAAATTGCTTTTAAAATAATCGCGCGGGCCCCAAAGGTGATCCTCCGGGTAATAGTCGTTCCCCAAAGCCCAGGCTTCGTCCGAAATATAAGGCGAGGAGGCAATGTACGGGCGGTACGGGTCTACCCGCTGCAGCACGCGGGGAATTACCTCACGCGTTATGTAGTTTACCGAGGGCTTGGCTTTCGACGCCATCATATAATCAATCTCATTATCGCCGCACCAAAGCACTAAGCAGGCGTAGTGGCGTAATTTTTTCGCCACGGCTGTAACCTCCTGCTCTATTTGCTCGGCAAACTCCTTGGTTTGGGGGTAGTAGGCGCAGGCCATGGCAAAATCCTGCCAAACCATAATGCCGTGCGCGTCGCAGTATTCAAAAAACGCGTCGTCCTCGTACACATTCCCGCCCCAGCAGCGCAAAATGTTGCAGCCAACATCGTTCGCCAGTTCCAAGGCCTTTTGGTAACGCTTGGCGTCGCGGCTGTGGTATACATCCATTGGCACCCAGTTAGAGCCAACCGCCATTATCTTAACCCCGTTTACCACAAACTCAAAGCAGCCGCCTTTTTCCACCTTGTCGGTACGGCGCAGCTTTAGCGTGCGAAAACCCTGCGTTTGCTCGGTTTGGGCTAAAACGCTGCCGTCCTCGCCAAAAAGCTCTACCGTAATGCGGTACAGGTTCGGTTCGCCGTAATTCTTGGGCCACCAAAGCTGAATGTCGGGAATATCGAAATAACAAAAGCCGCCGTCGCTGTGCAGGTAACACTCGTGCAAAAAGCTGTGGCTGCCGCAGCTGCCTTTAATTACGGCGCGGTGCTTTTTAAAGGCCTGCTGCGGGGGCAGCTGCACCTGGTAATACAGCGCGGCCTTACCGCAATTGCCCTCTATGCGCTGCAGTTCAAACTGCGTAAATTTAAAATAGGTCGGCTCGCGGTAAACCAGCTCTACCCCGCGCCACAGCCCGGCGCTTAACGCCCGGGGCATAATATCCCACCCGTAGGCGTGCGGCGCTTTGCGCATATAGCCGCTAAGCGGGTGATTGTGCCAGGAGTAGGCAATCATGTCTAAATCGTAATCCTTACCCTGCACGGCCGCTAACGGCGAGGTAATATGTACCATTAAGGTGTTTTTTTGCCCGTAGTTTAAAAGGCTTGTTACCTCAAACTCGTGCGCAATTAGCATATTGTTGCTTTTACCAATGCTTTGCCCGTTTAAAAAGTATTCGGCAGTGCAATCTACCCCACCAAAATGCAGCAGCACCGTTTGCCCGGCTGCCGGCGCCTGCGGGGTAAAGTCCGTTTCGTACCACCAGTCGTAGCTTTCTACCTGCTCGGCCGTTTCAATATTCATGCCCTTAAATAAATCCCCCGGCAGCACCCCCGCCGCCGAAAGATCCAATTCTACATTTCCCGGCACCGCACACGGCACCGAGGCCACCTTGGCGGCGGCCAGCTCGGCCGGCGTGTTTGCCGTAACGCTGCCGTTTTCGTAATAATACAGCTTCCAGGTTCCGTTTAAATTCATTCAAATACCTCCCGTAGAGTCCGTTCTTAACGGTTGCAATTTTACTGCTACCATTGTAACACTTTTGGCTTTAATTTGTTCTTATATCTTTGCATAAAATTACAGTTTTTTTGGTTTTAGTATTGAAATATAAAAATAATTGTGTTAAAATGCCTTTGAGAATTTTAAAAAGCAAATATTTTTAAAAATAACACAATTGGCTGGGTGGGGTTTTATGCCAAAAAAAGTAGATTTTTTTTCGCTGCCGGAAAAGCTGACGCAAGAGGTTGGAATTCGGGTAGAGCAGCGCTACTGCACGCCGCAAACTTACTCTCAAATACATCGCCACGATTATTTGGAAATTGAGCTGATTATGCAAGGCGGCGGTGTTCAACAGTTAAACGGCAGCCTTTACAAGCTGCAAAACGGCAGCATCTCTATTCTGCGGCCGGCCGATTTGCACGGCGTTACCCTAAACAAGCCAACCCACTATTACAACATTAGCTTTTCGGAGCATTTGTTAGACCACGCGCTGCTGCAATCTATTGCCGCTTTTCGCGGGAACCTTTACGCCGTTTTAACGGGTGAGGAATTTTCTATGGCCGGGTTATTGTGCCAAGCCCTTTTGTTAGAGGCCGGGCGCCCAAAAGCCAATAAGCTGATTTTGCACCGTTTGTTAGAATGTTTAATGCTAACCGTGCAAAAAAGGCTGGCGTTAACGCTGCCGCCCCCCAGCGAGCAGCAAGAGCCGCTGCAGGCCGCTTTAACCTATTTGCAAATGCATTTTATGGAAAATCCAACCCTGCAGCAGGTTGCCAAGGTTGCCCACTACAACGCCAGCCATTTTAGCACCTGCTTTCACCGAGAAATGAAACAAACCTACTCGCAATATTTAAACCACTTAAAAATTAGCTACGCCAAAAATTTGCTAATTACAACCGATTTAAAAATTGATCGCATTGGCAGCGAGTGCGGCTTTTGTTCGGAATCTAACTTTTTAAGGGTGTTTAAGCAGGTTACCGGAACCTCGCCCCTGGCGTATCGCCGCGAAGCGCACAATTAACGCTCCGTTTGCCGCTAAAGGGGCAGCGCAAAAGCAAAAGCCCAAAAAAGCAAACGCCAAAACCAAATGCACACAGCAGGTACAAGGCCGAAAAGGCAGTGCAAAAAGCGGGGCAAAAAACGCCGCCCGTATTTGCCAAACCGCATTAAAACAAACAACCCTGTTGCCGGTTTTTAAGCACGGCGGCAGGGTTGTTTGATTTTTAGCTTACATTTTGCAGCAATGCCTTAGGCAGTGCCCCAAAGAAAAAGCCAAGCGCCAAAAAGTTGAAAGTTCCTTTTTAGGCTGGACTTTTCTTTTTTAAACAATTTGGCGGCGCCAACAGCATTGCCAAACTACTGTTTTTTTAAATCAACGCCAAAAAAGTACCCAAAAGCGGTTTAAACCTTTTACGGTCTGCCTTTTCAACCGTTTACCGGCCAATGTACTTTTTAAACTCGGCGTAGGCGGCGTCGGTGTTTAGGTCTGCCTGCGGCTGGTACTGCTTTAAGGGAAAGCTGTTTGCAATAATACTGCGGGCTTCGTTTAAATCTTTAATTAGCCCAAACGCCATAAACTGAATAGCAACATTGCCGGTAACCGTAGCCTCCACCGGCCCGGCCACTACCGGCCGGCCGCAGTAATCGGCCGCCATAGAGCACAACAGCTGGTCTTTAATTCCGCCGCCGATCATGTGAATAACGGGGTACTTTTTGCCGGTAAGCTGCTCCATAACCTCAATTGCGTATTTGTACTTAAACGCCAGGCTTTGGTAAATGCAGCGCAAAATTTCGCCCATTCCCTGTGGAACATATTGTCCGGTACGGCGGCAAAATTCGGCTACGCGGGCCGGCATATTCCCAGGGGCAACAAAATCTTTGGCATCGGGGTCAATAAAGCACAAGAACGGCTTGGCCGCCCGTGCGGCGCGCTCCATCTCGTCAAACGAAACATCTAACCCCTGGCGTTTAAACTCCTGCCGGGATTGCTGAATAAGCCAAAGGCCCATAATATTTTTTAAATAACGCACCTTGCCGTCGCTGGCGCCCTCGTTGGTAAAATCGGCGTCGCTGGAATTTTTAGTTAAAACCGGTTTTTCCAGCACCGTGCCTAAAAGCGACCAGGTGCCGCAGCTAATGTAGGCGTAATCGGCCTGCTGCGTGGGCACCGAGGCTACTGCCGAGGCGGTATCGTGCGAGGCAACGGCAATTACCGGCACGCTGTTACAGTGCAGCTCCTCACAAATTTCGGGTAATAAGTTTCCGTAAACCTCACCGGGCATAATAATTTTTCCAAAAAGTTCTTTAGAAAGGCCCAGCTTTGAAAGCACCTTTTCGCCCCAATCATGCGTGCGGGGGTCTAACAGGTTGGTGGTAGAGGCGTTGGTGTACTCTATCCGCTTGGCACCGGTTAAAAAGTAAGCAAACAGATCCGGCATCATTAAAAGGGTTTTGGCCTGCTTTAAAACCTCCGGCCGCTCACTTAACAGGTATTGCAGCTGGTACAAGGTGTTAAAGGAAACGCACTGAATCCCCGTTTCGGCGTAAACCTCATCCTTGCTCATTTTTTTAAAAAATTCAGCCGGAATGTTATCGGTTCGGGTATCGCGGTAGTGGGCCGGGTTGCCAATCAGCTCGCCCTGCTCGTTTAAAAGGCCAAAATCAACGCCCCAGGTATCAATACCAATAGCGCTAAAGCCGCCGGCAGCGTTAGCCTTTAAAATGCCCTGCTTAATTTCGTGAAACAGGCGCAGCACATCCCAATAAAGGCGCGGGCCTATTTGAACCGGGTCGTTTGAAAAACGGTGAATTTCGGTAATTTCAAGCTTGCCGTCTACTAATTTTGAAAGCATGGCACGGCCACTGGAAGCGCCGAAATCAAAAGCTAAAATTGTTTTTTGTGACATAAAAAAATGTTCCTCCCAAAAAATATTTTAATGTATATTTTTAAAAACCGCACCCATAATAAAGGTACGGGCGAGCTTTGCCGCTTTTTGGGCCGGCAAAAACAAAGGGCAGCCAAAACCGTAATGTTTGGCTTTGGCCGGTTTTCGGCGGCCCGCAAAGCTCAACCTGCCAAAACAGCGGGGCGTTTTACCGCCGCGCAGTTTGCAGAATTTTTAAAAACGAGGTGTTAGAATGAATGTTTTTGACCGCATTTGCCTAATTTTAGTTATTATTGGCGGCATTAACTGGGGCAGCATTGGCCTGTTTAGCTTTGACATTGTTGCCTGGATCTTTGGCGGGCAAACAGCTGTGTTCAGCCGAATTATTTACACGCTGGTAGCGTTGGCGGCAATTTGGTGCATTTCGCTGTTATTTAGGAACGAGGACGCCCCGGTAACCGAAACCACACGCAACTAAACACGGCCGCAGGGCCGTACATATTCGCCAACTTTTTTAACCGGGCAAGATATTATTGAATTTAAAAAAATTATAGCGGTTTTAAGGGCTTTTGTCAACCCCCGGCGCCAAAACAGCCCGCACAAAACAACTATTTATTTTTGCCCCAAAACACTTGGTCGATGCCAAACCCTTTTAAAACTGTGGGGCGGCTCATTGGCGCAAAGCTGCCCGCCAAAAGCCGTTTACAGCGCTAAAAACTACCATTTATAAAAATTGCCGCTTTTTTAAAGTTGCTAAGTTTTTAAAAGCCGCTAAGTTGGCAAAACGCCCTATTACAAAAGGGGCCTAATTTAACGGCCTAATTGATAAATAAACATTAATAAAAAGCCAAAATTACAAAAGCGCGAACCACGCTAAAAAGCCACCCGTTTTTTTTAAACAGGTGGCTTAAAAAGCTTTACAGCACGCAGCTTAAAAAGTCTTTGGTGCGCTGCTGCTTGGGGCTTGCAAAAATTTCCTGCGGGGTGCCCTCCTCGCAAATAACGCCGTCGGCCATGAATAAAATGCGGTCGGCAACATCCCGCGCAAAGCCCATCTCGTGTGTTACTACCACCATGGTCATGCCCTCGGCGGCCAGCTGCTTCATTACCTGCAGCACCTCGCCTACCATTTCCGGGTCTAAGGCAGAGGTTGGTTCGTCAAACAGCATAATATCGGGGTTCATGCACAGCGCGCGGGCAATGGCAACCCGCTGCTTTTGCCCGCCCGAAAGCTGCGAGGGGTACGCCTCGGCTTTGTCTGAAAGGCCAACCTTTTCCAGCATTTGCAGGGCGTGCACCCGGGCTTTGTCCTTGGTTTCTTTTTTAAGATCTACCGGGGCCAGCATTAAATTTTCCAACACATTTAGGTTGTTAAACAAATTAAAGTGCTGAAACACCATGCCAACATTTTCCCGCATTTTGTTAATGTTGGTTTTTTTGCTCGAAACATCGTACCCGTCTACCGTAACGGTGCCGGAGGTAATATCCTCCAGCCGGTTTAAGCAACGCAAAAAGGTGGATTTACCGCTGCCCGAGGGGCCAATAACAACCACAACCTCGCCCTCGTAAATGTTGGTGGAAATGCCCTGTAAAACCTTAAGGCTGTGAAAAGACTTGCAAAGGTCCTCTACATGAATTTTAATGTTATTTTTATTTACGGCCAACATTCAGTCTCCTTTCCACCAGCTTAGCAATTTTTGAAAGAATGGTAATTACAACCAGGTACATAAAGCCTACCAGCGCCCAGGTCTCAAACGATTTAAAGGTGTTTGCCACCACATTTTGAGCGCTGTTAACCAGCTCCGGGAAACCGATTACCGAAAGAATAGAGGTATCTTTTAAAGTAATAATAAACTGGTTAATAATGCTGGGGATCATGGTGCGAATGGCCTGCGGCAGCACCACCCGGTGCATGGAGCGCCAATAGGGCAGCCCTAAGCTGCGGGCGGCTTCCATTTGGCCTTTATCTACCGACTGAATACCGGCGCGAATAATTTCGGCCATGTAGGCG
>URRK01000075.1 GCA_900550315.1 uncultured Oscillospiraceae bacterium
GACCTTTACCGACCACGTAATTGCAAAGCTGAACAACAAGCAGACCCCGGTTGTTTTTTTACTTTGGGGCAGCCCGGCCGCCAAAAAGGCCGAAATTATTACCAACCCCCTGCACCTAAAGCTAAAGGCCCCACACCCCAGTCCGCTTTCGGCTTATCGCGGTTTTTTTGGCTGCAGGCATTTTTCAAAAACCAACGAGTTTTTAATACAAAACGGCTTAGAGCCCATTAACTGGCAACTTTAAGCCGCAGCGGGAGCAATTGCAGCGGGCCTAATACGGCGGGGAGCCCAACAAAACGAAGATCCAATTGCGGCGGGAGTCTAACGCAATGAGGAGCCAAACACAGCGACGATGCCCTAAACCGCAGCGAATGGCCGCCTTTATTCGGGGAGCTTTGCCTTTACTCCAGCTAAAAATTTTAAACAGTAAAAAATACAGCTTGTACTTTAATTGTACAGGCTGTATTTTTTGCCAATCTTATTTTTGGCCGACTTTATTTTTGTGGCTCTAATTTTTAGGCTGTTTCGGTCAATGGGCCGGTTGCTTGGCTTTTGCCGGCTTTGGCTAATTGCCCTATACCTACACGCCGAACCAAACCCGGCCAAACAGCTTTTACTAATTTAACCCTTACAGGGTTTCTTTGCGGTAAAAGTTAAAAACATTTTGGGCAACGGCGGCCGGCAGCCCGGCGGCGGTTAGCTGCTCTACCGTTGCGGTTTGAATAGCCGTTACAGTTTTAAAGGTTTTTAACAGCAGCTTTACCCTTTTTGGCCCTACGCCGGCAATTTCGCCAAGCTCGGCGGTAAGGCCCTTTTTGGTGCTGCGGTTACGGTGGTAGGTAATGGCAAAGCGGTGCGTTTCCTCCTGAATGGTAGAAACCAGCGTGTAGGCGCTGCGGTTGCCCTTAATGGCAATATCCTGCCCGCCGGCCGTAACGGCGCGGGTTTTGTGTTTGGAATCCTTTACCATGCCAAACAGCGGCACACTAAGCCCGTGTTTTTTTAAAACAGGCTCAACGGCGCTTAACTGGCCCTTGCCGCCGTCTAACAAAATCAGATCCGGCAGGCGGCCAAAGCCCTCGGCAACGCCGGCAGCCTTACAGGCCTTGTATTCTGAAAACCGGCGATCCAGCACCTCGGCCATAGAGCGAAAATCATCCTGCCCTGAAAAGCTTTTAATGCGAAAACGGCGGTAGGCCTTTTTTAGCGGGCGGCCGTTAAAAAACACCGTCATGCCTGCAACATTCTCGCTGCCCATGGTGTTAGAAATATCGTACCCCTCAATGTATTCCGGCGGCTTTTTAAGCCCTAAAAGCCGGGCTAATTCATCCAGCGCGGCGGTGTCCTGCGTGCCTTTGTGCTCGTATTTTGCCAAATGCTCGGCCGCGTTTAGGGCGCACATTTTAAGCAGCTTTTCCTGGTCGCCCTTTTGCGGCAGCGCCAGGCTTACCGCCTTGCCGGCCTTTTGGCGCAGCCACTGCTCGGTAAGCTCCGGCTCTAAAATTTCGCCCTCCAGCACAATGCGGGCGGGCACGGTGTTGGCGTTTGCGTAATAGCGCTGTAAAAATTCGGTTCTGTCCTGCACTAAATCGTCCGGCTCGGGCAAAATGTAGCAGCGCAGATCTACCAAATGGCCGCCGCGAAAGTTCATAACGGCAAAGCACTGATTCTTCTCGGTGCGGGAGGAAGCAATCACATCCTGCTCCGGGTAGCTGGAGATAATAACCTTTTGCCGCTCGGCCGAACGCTCCATGGCAAAAATGCGATCGCGCAGCTTGGCGGCCGTTTCAAAATCAAGCTGCTCGGCCGCCTGCTCCATGCGCTTTTTTAACTGGGCGGTGGCGGTGTGCCCACCCTCTTTAATAAATTGCACGGCCTGGTGCACCGCTTCGCGGTAATCGGCAGCCGAAATTTTGCCGCTGCACGGGGCCGAGCAAATGCCAATGTGGTAATTTAGGCAGGGTCGGGTGGTGCGGCGGTCGCAGGGGAATTTTTTGTTGCACTGCGCCAGCTTAAAAATTTTTTTAGCCTCATCTACCGATTGCTTTAAAATCCACCCCGAATTGTACGGTCCTAAATACTCCGCGCCGTCGTTTAGCTTTTGCTTTACCTCGCCAATGCTTGGCCATTCCCCTTTGGTAATGCGAATGTAGTGGTAGCCCTTATCGTCCTTTAACAAAATGTTGTACTTGGGGCTGTACTGCTTAATCATAGAACATTCTAAAATTAAAGCCTCAAATTCGCTGTCGCAAATAATGTAATCAAAATCTGCAACATTTTCTACCATGCGCTTAACCTTTAGGGTATGCTGGTTGCCGGCGCCAAAATACTGCGAAACGCGGTTTTTCAGCTTTTTGGCCTTGCCAACATAAATAACCTTGCCGGCCTTGTTTTTCATAAAATAAACGCCGGGCTGCAAGGGCAAACCCATAGCCTTTTTGCGTAAAACGCTTAAATTTTCGTTCAAAGATCTGCCCCCTTACTTTTTAAATAGCCCTTTCTAAAAGGCAAGTTTAGCCTTAGACTTTGGCCGGCGGCAACCCCGCACGCCGAAAGTCCTTTGCCCGCAAAACCCCTAACTTTTTGGCCGGCAAAAGCCTACATTTAATTTTGCTAAAGACCAAAGCGCCCTTAGTTCAATAAACCCAAGCTTATTTTAACAATTAATTTCTACAAAGCTGTTTGGGCTTGTTACTTCTATTATATACATCTCACCCTGCTTTTTGCAAGGGGCTTTGCGGCCGTTTAGCAAAATATTTTTCGGCTCCCCCTTGCTGTAAAAGGCAAATGGCCCCGCCCCGTAAACCAAGTAGCCGTTTGGCGTTAGCTGCCGAAAGGTTCCTCCGGCAATGTATTTGTTTATAAGCCCCACTACCGCGCGGCCGTTTTGCACCGGCACAAAGCTTAAAAATTTAAAATCTTCATACCCCGGCAGGCTGGCAAAAACGGCGCCGCCGGCCGGCAACAGGCAGGCTGTTTGCGCAAAATAATCAAAAACCAAATACTCCCCGCCGGTGGCGCTTAAAGTGTTGGCCGGGCTTAGCTTGGCGGTTACCGGCGTTTCCTGCTCGGTAATATTAAACGCAGCTATGATTAGGCTGTTTTCGGTTTGGCTCCAAATTTTAAAAGCGTTTGGCCCCTGCTCGCAAGAATCGGTTAGGCAGTCGGCTGTGGGCATGGCGTTGCGGGTGCAGCGAATAATGCGGCCGTCCTCAAAACAAAGGGGCAGCAGCCGCTCGGCAACACTGCGGCCAACCGGGTCGCTAACATAAATCGGCCCGCCGCTCATGGCGCGTACCACGCAATTTTTAACCGCCTGCCCGTCGTCGGTCCAAAACATATCAAAATCGCCCAAAAACAGGCCGGAAAAACTGTAGCAGCTGTAGCAGGCCTGCAAAATGTGCTGGGCAAACCATTTGCGGTTTTCCGGCAAAAAGTCGTTACTGCAGCGGTTTACAAGGCTAACCGGCCGGTTCCAAAGGTTTTCGGCGGCACAGCCCATGCAGTTTATTAATGCCCCGTTAAAGTACGCGCCAACTGCCCCCTCTAACCCGGTGTGCAGCGCCTGCGCCGCCTCGCCCGCGGTGGTAAGATTTTTGTAAAACCACTCTATACAGCTTTGGTTATCGGCCTTAATGAAATCTACCCCGCAGCCGCTTAAATAGCGGTAAAGGGCGGCGTGGTAGCAAAAAAAAGCCTCGGCGGTGGGGCGAATGGCTGTGCGGCCGTCCTCGGTTTTGCAAAACCAATTGGGGTTTTGGCGCACCAGCGGGCTATTCTCATCAAACCCGTACCAGTAGCCGGTAACCGGGTGCCAAACGCCAACCTGCACGCCCTGCCGGTGCGCAGCCTGCACCGTTTGCTTTAACCCGCCGGGAAAACGGGTCTCGTTCGGCTGCCAGCTTACCAGTTTTCGGTCGTGCATAACTTCGGGGCTATCCTCCCCGTCCGTCAATAATCAGCCATTTTACAGGAATATTTTTTTCTTTCAGCTCCTGCAGCTTTTGCAAAATGCCCTCGTAGCTCGGGCAGCAGGGAAAGGCATCCCAACTGCACCAACCAAGGTATTCCAGCGCCTTGGGGTACTGCCGGCTTTTTAGGGGCAAGCCGGGTTTATTTAAAAGCTTTAAAGCCGCCGCGGTAAGCTTTTCGGGCAGTTCGAACGCATTTTGGCTGCGCCCAAAAACAAACAGCAGGCCCGAAAAGGCCGTCATGCCCCGTTTGCAAGAGCAAAGGGAAACCGCCAGCCCGCCGCCTTTGGTTCCACTAAGCTGCGATTTATACTGCTCACTGCACGCCGTAAGCAAAAAGCCGTAATCGGTTTTATATTTTAAGGTTACAGATTGCGTTTTGGGCTGCAGCTGCGCAAGGTCCCGCCCGTAGGCGCCCGGCTTGTTCCAAAACCCAATAGAATACAGCGAATGGTACGCCTCCAGCCCCACCGGGGCCGAAAATGCTACGGTAACCGCAGCTTTTTCGCTTAAATTTTGCTCGGCGCTGTCAAAAAAACGGCCCTTGGCACAATCCCGCTGCAAATGGCCCGAAATATAAAGCGCCAGCACGCCGTTTTGCTCGCTAACCGTTAAAGCAGCAACCGCGCCCTCGCCGGCAAAGTGCAGCACTTCGGCGCTTTGCCCGGTACCCTTTAAAGGCAAATTTTTGCCGCTTGCCAAATGCACGGTTACGGTAATGTTGTTTAAAAACTCTTTTTGTTCATACTGCAGGGCAACCGCCCCGCCGCTTGTTGGTAAAAACATTTTTCTCCCCCAAAATGTTTAAAATTTAAGCAAGTTCTGCGAAAGCCAAACAGGAACCTCTTGCGCGCTGTTTTTAGGTAAAGCGGCAGTCCAAAAAGGCACTTACCGCACGCATTACCCCCTTGCCCCACCATCATACCACACGGCCTAAAAAACTGCAACCGTTTCGGGTAAAAAAGCAAAAATTGGCCGCAAAAAGGCAACCGCGCGTTTTTTGCCCGGCAAGGGGGAAAAACGTCACCCCTGTAAAGGCACCTACAACCCCCCTAAATGGCAAAAAGGCTTTTTTACCTAATTAGCAAGGGCCAAACCCTTAACGGCCGCTAACACCAAAGGCTTTGGCCAAAACCGGCCCCGGCGCACAACAACGCCCCGCGGCCAAAGGTAATTGCTGCGGGGCGCTGTTGCCAAAAAAATTAAAATTATTGCACCGTGTTTTCGGGCAGGGGGCTGCCCTTGGCAAAGCCGGCGGCATTTTGCAGGGTGGTTTCGCTAATGGCCTCTAAGGCCTCCTTGGTTAAAAAGCCTTGGTGAGAGGTAACTACCACATTGGGGAACGAAAGTAAGCGTGCCGTTACCGAGGTTTCTAAAATATCGTCCTCCCGGTTTTCAAAAACATTATCGTGCTCCTCCTCGTAAACATCCAGCCCAACGCCGGAAAATTTGTGCTGCCGTATTCCTTTTATTAGGTCATTGGTGCTAATTAGCGCCCCGCGGGAGGTGTTTACTAAAATAACGCCGTCTTTCATTTTTTCTATGGCGGCTAAGTCAATGATATGGTAGGTGTCGCTCGTTAGCGGGCAGTGCAGCGAAATCAAATCGCTTTGCCGCAGCAGCTGCTCTAAGCCAACATACTTTACAAAATCAAGGCTGGGGTTTTGGTATTTGTCGTAAGCCAGCACGGTCATGCCAAGGCCTTTACAAATGCGGCACATAGCCCCGCCAATTCTGCCGGTGCCAACAATGCCGGCCGTTTTGCCGTAAAAATTAACCCCCGTGAGGCCCATTAGGCTAAAGTTATTCTCCCGCACTTTAATGTAGGCCTTGTGAATGTGGCGGTTTACGGTAAAGGCCAGCGCCATGGCGTGCTCGGCAATGGCCTCGGGCGAATAGCCCGGCACCCGCATTACCGTAATGCCGCATGCGGCGGCGGCTTTTAAATCTACATTATTAAAACCGGCGCAGCGCATTAAAATTAGCTTTACCCCGTTGGCGTGCAGAGCTTGAATAATTTCCCCGCTTACATCCGAAGCCACAAACAGGCAAACCGCGTCGTACCCCTGCGAAAGGCGCACGGTGCGGGGCGAAATATCGGTTTTTAAATAATCAATCGTAATTTGCGGATAATTTTTTAATACCGCGTCAAAAGATTCCTGGTCGTACGGTTTGGTATCGTAAAATAAAATTTTCAAGCAAACATCCCCTTTTGTTTTATTCTGCCCGGTCAAATTTAAAATAACAAAACAATTTTTAAGGGCAAAACGGCAACTTTTTGCGGGCAGCTTTGGCCTGCCCCCGGTTTGGCTGCCCCCGGCCGAGCCTTACTGCTGCGGCAATGCGGTTTAGCCGCGCAGCCAAACCAAGACTTTAAAGCCTAAACGCCGTGCGGCTTTCGGCAGCCTGGTGCGTACGGCAGCGAATATTCTCCCGGCGGGCGAACACCTTACGGCAACAAATAAGCCTTGCTTATTAAACCGGCTCAAAAAAAGTGTCGGGGCGGTTAGGGTCGAACGGCTCGTTTGCCCACATTAGGGTTACTAAGTCCTCGGTTTTAGAAAGGTTTATAATATTATGCGTGTATCCGGGCAGCATTTGCACGGCTTGAATTTGCGCGCCGCTTACCTCAAACCGCAGCACCTCGCTGCTGCCTACTTTACGCTGCTCAATTAACCCGTGCCCCGAAACCACTATAAAAAATTCCCACTTTGTGTGGTGCCAGTGCTGCCCTTTGGTAATGCCGGGCTTAGAAATATTTACGCTGAACTGGCCGCAATTTTTGGTTTTTAAAAGCTCGGTAAAGCTGCCGCGGTCATCTACATTCATTTTTAAATGAAACGCGGCTTTTTCGGCCGGCAGGTAAGAAAGGTAGGTAGAATACAGCTTTTTGGCAAAGGAGTTTTGCGGAATTTCGGGCATAAACAGGGTTTGCGGCTGCGCTTTAAACTGCTCTAACAGGCGCACAATTTCGCCCAGGGTTACACGGTGCGTAACCGGTGCAGCGCAGTAACGCCCGTTTTGGCACAGCACGGTTTGCACCCCGTTAAAGCTGCAGTGGTGCTCGTTGCCCGCTAAGGCATCCAGCATTTCAAAAAGCAGATCGTCTATGTAAAGCAGCTCCAGCTCGGTGGCGGGATCGTTTACCGTAAGGGGCAGATCGTGCGCGGTATTGTAGCAAAAGGTGGCAACGGCGCTGTTGTAATTGGGGCGGCACCACTTGCCAAATAAATTAGGAAACCGGTAAACCAAAACCTTAGCGCCGGTTTGCTCGGCGTAGTTAAAAAACAGCTCCTCCCCCGCCAGCTTAGAGCGGCCGTAATCGCTTTCGGCGTAGCGGCCCTGCAGCGTTGCCTGAATAGAGCTGGAAAGCATGACCGGGCAGGTGTTGCGGTGCTTTTTTAGGGTTTCTAACAAAGTAGAAGCAAAGCCAAAATTTCCAGCCATAAATTCCTCATTATTTTTGGGGCGGTTTACCCCGGCCAAATGAAAAACAAAATCGGCTTTAGCGCAATAATCGTTTAGCAGCGCCGGGTCGGTATCAATATCGTATTCAAAAATTTTTTCAATTTTCAGTGGGCGGGTGCGGTCCTTACCGTCTTTTAAATTTTTTAGGGCAGCCACCAGGTTTTGCCCT
>URRK01000076.1 GCA_900550315.1 uncultured Oscillospiraceae bacterium
ATCCGTCCGGGACGTCATATTTGGGAAGCTTTGTTACCCCGAACTCAATCTCCACTAAACAGCGGTCCGCAATCTTCTGCGTATTTTCAAGCGCCTGAAGCGCATACGGAAAAAGACTTTTCATCTCTTCTTCAGACTTGATGTAATACTGTCCGCCTTCATATCTCATCCTGTTCTCATCCGCCAGCCTTTTCCCTGTCTGGATACACAAAAGGATATCATGCGCTTTTTCGTCTTTCGCATAAGTATAATGCACATCATTCGTCGCCACAAGTTCGATCCCCGTTTCCCGGGACATTTTCAAAAGCTGTTGATTTACAAGACCCTGATCAGGCAGACCGTGATCCTGCAGTTCTAAATAAAAATGATCCGGGCCAAAAATTTCGGCGTACTCCTGCGCGGTTTGCAGGGCTTTTTCCTCCTCCCCGTACAAAATAGCACGCGGAATTTCACCCGCCAAGCAGGCCGAAAGCGCAATAAGCCCCTCGTGGTGCTGCCGCAGCAGCTCTTTATCTATTCTGGGGCGGGTGTAAAACCCCTCGGTAAAGCCGAGCGAAACCATGCGGATTAAATTTTGGTAGCCGCGGTTATTTTCGCACAGCAGCACCAGGTGGTTGTAGGGCGACTGTACCCCTTTTGTTTTTTCAAACCGGGAGCCGGGCGCTACATAAACCTCGCAGCCAATAATAGGCTTAATGCCGTGCTGCAAGGCTTTTTTGTAAAATTCAAGGGCGCCGTACATCACTCCGTGGTCGGTTATAGCAACGGCGGTTTGCCCGGCGGCCTTTACGGCCAAAAATAAATCGTCTAACCGGCAGGCACCGTCTAACAAGCTGTATTCGGTGTGTAAATGCAAATGTACAAAGCCCAAGGCAAAGCCCCCTTTAAACAAAATTTAGCCTTATTTTAAGCCAGCCAAGCCCTTTAAATTTTTTGGAGCCAAACAAGGCCTTTAAAAGCTTAATTTTAGCAATAAGCTTTGTTTGAACCGCCAAAAGAGTTAAGCGTTTGGCCCTTTACGCTTTTAACCAATTTAAGCTTACCCTTTAAAAAGCAGCGGTAAAAGGCAGCGTTTTAACAGTTGGCCGATTTTTGCGCCAACAGCACCAGCTTATTCAGCCGGTGGTTTAGGCCAGAGCGAGTAACCGGGGCGGCGCATTTGGCGCAAAGCTCTTGTAAAGAGGCGTCGGGAAACGCCTCGCGCAGGGCGGCGGCCTCCTGCAATTCCGGGGAAAGGTCCTCTAACAAATTAAGCTTTTTTAAAACGGTAATGGCCTCGCGCTGGCGCACCGCGGCACCAACGGTTTTAGAAATGTTTGCCGCCTCGCAGTTGGTTAAGCGGTTGTAGTGATTACGAATATCCTTATACACCTTAATCTCGGCCAGCTCCAGTGTAAAACGGGTGGCTCGAACGGTTGTTAAAAGGTCCTCTATTTGGGCGCTGCCCTTAAAGTAAAGCACAACAGCCCCGCTGCGAATAGCAACCCCAGGCGTTAGGCCTATTTTGCCCAAAAGCACGGCAAATAAATCTACCGGCTGCGTTTTGTGCAGGCAAAACTCGGCGTGGTATTCTTTTTTAGGGTCGGTAATGCTGCCGCAGGCCAAAAAAGCCCCACGCACAAAGGCCGAAACGCAGCAATCTTTATTTAAAATTTGCGGCGGAAACGCAGTAACGCCGTTTGGGGTAAAGCCGTAGGCTTTAAAAATTTTTTGGCAGCTTCCGGGATTATTGACCGTAACAGTGTAGCCCTCGCGCACGGCCGCGGCCTTTTGGGGCTGTGCCGTTACCGCAAAGCACTTTTCAAGGTGGGTGCAAAGGCGGTTAGCAACAGCCTCGATCTCGGAATAAAATAAAATTTTGTGTAAAGAAAAAACCCGACCAAACAGCAATAAGCCGAGGCACTCGGCTAACCTGCAGCAGGCGGGCGTTTTTACCTTGCAAAGCTCGTTTTTCACTTCGGATGAAAAGGACACTGGCAACATCCCCGTAAATTATTCCAAAAATTAACGCTTATTAATGCTTATCAATATCGCGGTGTATTACGCTAACACGGTACTTTTTTTTGCTTAAATCGTTGTAGATCATTTCGGCCAAGGCTACCGAACGGTGTTTACCGCCGGTACAGCCAACGGCAATAACCAGTTGGCTTTTGCCCTCCTCCCGGTAAAGCGGAACCGTGAATTCAATAAAATCCAGCATTTTTTGCACATATTTTTGCGAAGATTCAAACTGCATAATGTAGTTTACTACTTCACTATCCAGCCCGGTGTGAGATTTTAACTCCGGCACATAAAAGGGGTTTGGCAGGCAGCGGGCGTCAAACACTAAGTTAGACTCGCTCACCGCGCCGTACTTAAACCCAAAAGACATACAGGTAATATTTAACCCGCCGTTTTGCTCGGAAAACAGGTTGATCAGCCGCTTTTTTAACTGCCCGGCGGTAATGTTCGTGGTATCTATTACAAAATTGGCCTTGGCGCGCAGGTTTGCAAGCAGCGCCCGCTCTTTACGAATGGCCTGAGCCACCGAAATGCGGTACAACTCACACAGTGGGTGCTTACGGCGCGTTTCGTTGTAGCGGCGCTCTAACTCGGTATCAGAGGTATCTAAAAACAGCACCTTAAAGGGCACGCCCCTAGCGGCAAGCTGCTCAAAAATCTCGTTAATTCCGCGAAAAGCCTCCCCCCCGCGAAAATCGGTAACAATGGCCACCTTGCCCAGCGGAAACTGCCCTTTTCCGGAAAGGTCTACAATGGCGTTGATCAGCACCGGCGGAATATTATCTATACAATAATATCCAATATCCTCCAATGCATTTGCCGCGCTGGATTTGCCCGCGCCCGACATTCCCGTTACAAATAAAAACTCCATACATACACCTCTGATCTAACCGTAAAACCTTTTAAAACCCTGCGCCGTTGCAGCCACTTTAGGCGAAACGCCCCCATGCTGTTTTTGGCGGCAAAAGCCAACCCGCAGCGCTAGCAATATAAACCAACAATGTAAAACTACAAACAAAGGCCTACCGGCCAATAAATTCAACCTCCGGCTCTAACCGCACGCTGGTTTCTAAAAAAACCTTTTCCTGCACCTGCTCAATTAAGCTGCGAATATCACCCGCGGTGGCACCGCCCTTGTTAATAACAAAACCGGCGTGCTTTTCGCTAACCGCGGCACCGCCAACTGTAAAGCCCTTTAGCCCGCAGGATTCTATTAACGAGCCGGCAAAGTGCCCGGCCGGGCGCTTAAAAGTGCTGCCGGCGCTGGGGTACTCTAACGGCTGCTTTTCGCGGCGGCGCGCCATAAGCTGCTCCATTCGACCGCGAATTTCGGCCGGGGGAGCTGCGGCTAAACGGTAGGTAATGGCGGTAATAATTCGGTTCTTTTTTTCCTTAAACAGGCTGGTTCGGTAGCCCAGCTTTAATTTTTGCAGGGGCAAAACTTCGGTTCGGCCATCGGTTAAAACGCAGCTGCACTCGGTAACAACGTTGGCCATTTCTGAGCCGTAGGCCCCGGCGTTCATATACAATGCGCCGCCGGCCGTACCGGGAATACCCCAGGCAAACTCTAACCCGCCAAGCTCGTTTTCAAGCGCAAAAGAGCAAAGCACCGAAAGCTTTGTACCGGCGCCGCAGCGCAGCTCAAACGCGCTAAGCCGCTCTTTTTCACAAAATCCGCCGCCAATGTGCAACACGGCACCGGCAACGCCAAGGTCTGAAACCAGAACATTGCTGCCGTTGCCCAAAACCGTTACCGGAATTTCACGCGCGGTGCAAAAGGCAATAATTTGGGCCAACATTCGCTCGTTCAACGGTTCGGCCCAAAGGTCGGCCGGGCCGCCCACCTTAAAGCTGGTGTGCGGGGCCAGCGGCTCGTTTTCCTTAAAAAAGCACTGTTTTTGCGTTAAAAAACCTTTTAGTTCATTTAGTTGCTCGTTTAACTGCAAAGGGCAAACCTCCCCTTAAAAAGCTTAATGCTGGTAAAGTCTAAAAATAAACGCTGCGCCAATAATGCCGGCGTCGTTCCCCAGCTTTGCAATTTTAACCTGCGTTTGATTTTCAAGATTTTTTGAAAAACGCTCGGCCTCTACTATTTTTTGAATGGGAATTAGTAAATTATCCCCCTCTTTAGAAATACCGCCGCCAATGCAAATAATTTCCGGCTGAAAGGTGTTAATGGTGTTAATTAACCCGCAGGCAACATAGCGAATGTAAAGCTCTACCACGGCGCGCCCGGCCTCGTCGTTTTTGCGCATGGCGTCAAACGCGGTACGGCCGTTTACATTTTCAAGCTTGCCTTCGGCCAGTTCCCACATTACGCTGTTTTTGTTGCTTTGCATAGCGGCCTGCGTTAGGTGAATTAACCCGGTGGCCGAAGCGTAAGCCTCCCAACAGCCTTTACGGCCGCAGGTGCACTGGGCGCCATCCATAACAATTACGGTGTGCCCCAGCTCGCCGCCGGCCAAATTGGCGCCGGAAAACAGCTTGCCGTCTATAATAATTCCGCCGCCAACACCGGTACCCAGCGTAATAGCAACAAAGTTTTTGGTGCCAACGCCGGCGCCGGCAATAAATTCGCCGTAAGCGGCAGCCGAAGCGTCATTTTCCAAATAACAGTTAAAGCCCAAACGCTCTTTTAGCATTTTACCCATTGGCAAATTAGAAAAGCCAAGGTTGTTCGAGGTTGCAATAACGCCGGTGTAGGGGTTTACGCTGCCCGGGCTGCCAACGCCAACGCTGGCAATGTCTTTCAGCTCTAAGCCGGCGTCCTTTACCGCCATGCGGGCGGCCTCGGCCATATCGTCTAAAATTAAGTCGTCGGAACGGCCGGCATTGGTTTTCATTTTACCGCGGCCAATAATCTCGTAATTTTCGTTTACTACGCCGGCGGCAATGTTGGTTCCACCTAAATCAATTCCCAAATAATACATAAAATGCTCCTTTATTTATGATTAAAATCGGGCTGGCGCCCGCAAAATAGATTTTTAATTTGTAACAGGGCTTAACACTTTACGGCGTTGCTTGCGCCTTTATTTTTGCCGCATTGGCTCTATGCCCCGTGCCCTGACCTTTACTACAATAAGCCGTTAATCGTAAACATCGTTGCTTAGGGTTTCGTCTTCCTCCGAGGAGGCAATGGCGTCCTCCATGCCAAGCTTTTTTAAAAGGTCGTGCGCGGCATTGTAGCCCAGTTTTTTTTGCCGATTGTTCATGGCGGCAACCTCAATAATAACGGCCAAATTGCGCCCCGGCTTTACCGGAATGGTAAGGGAGGGAATTTTAATATCTAAAATAGAAGTGCTTTGGTTTTCCAGGCCCATACGGTCGTACACCTTGTCGGAATCCCAAGGCTCCAGCTTAATTACCATATCTACCTTTTCGGTAAGCTTTACGGCGCCAACGCCAAAAATGCGGCTGGCGTTAATAATGCCAATGCCCCTAAGCTCAATAAAATGGCGAATATTTTCGGGCGAGGAGCCAACTAACGAGCGAGAGGATACCCGCCGCAGCTCAACGGCGTCGTCGGCAATAAGGCGGTGCCCGCGTTTAACCAGCTCAATCGCGGTCTCGCTTTTTCCTACACCGCTTTCACCTAAAATTAAAATGCCCTCGCCGTAAACCTCTACCAAAACGCCGTGGCGCGTAATGCGCGGCGCCAACTGAACATTTAAAAACGCAATAATAGAGGACATAAAGCTGGAGGTTGCGTCGTCGGTGCGCAGCAGCGGAACGCCGTATTTTTTGGCAGCCGCCAGCATTTCATCTAAAACCGCTAAATTGCGCGAGATAATGACCATTGGGGGCTGTTTGGAAAAAAATTTATCTAAACAGGCGTGCAGCTTTTCGGGCGAAAGATCGTTTAAATAGCTATCTTCACTTTTGCCAATAACCTGAACACGCTCACTGTCAAAAAACTCGTAGTACCCGGCAAGCTGCAGGCCGGGGCGGTTCACCTCAACGCTAACAACCAAAATTTCCTCCGGGTTTTCCGGCAAATAAATGGTTTCAAGCGAAAGCTCTTTAATTATTTTAGCCAATTGAACAGAAAATCCTGTTTGCATAATACTCCCCCATTCACTTACCATTATACAACAATGCAAACGTTTTTAAAAGCTATTTTTTTGCGAATTTTAATTTTTTTACCCTGTTTTTACAAAAAATAACGCGGCCGGAAATTTTTTGCTTTCAAAAAAACTTCCGACCGCGGGAACAAAAGGCAATTTTTAAGCTAAATTTAAAAATTACGGCTCTAAATCAGTTTTATCATCGCCGCTTTCGGCAGGATCATTTTCCGGCCTTTCTATAGGCTCAACCACCGTATGCTCGGCAGCTTGCTGGTTTAATTTTGTAACATCGGTAGCGGTTACATCCGTCTTTTTTTTGCTAATAATTAACATCCAAACCAAGCCGCTTACTACAATTACCGTACAAACAATTGCCAAAACAATAATAATGGGAGAAAGGCCGGCGTCGCCGGTGCCCGGATTAACAAGATATTGCATAGTGAAACCTCAATATTCATAAAAATAAAAATTAAATATAGGCGTATTATACCACATCTTGCACAAAAAGTCAACCTTTTTTACACCATATTGAGAAACAGCCAGCGAAAAACTACAAACCGGAGCCTTTGGGGCAAACTGCTTTTAAGCCTAAACCCCGGGCAAAGGCACCCGCGCCAAAAGTTTAACGCCAAAACAAGCAATTGCCCCAAAGCCTTAACGGCAAAGCTTAAAACAAATTGTAAAACAACCGCTTACGGTAAATAAGCGCAAAGCCGCCGGGGCAACGGGCAACCTTATGGCCTTAGCACCTTAAGCACAACCCAAGGGGCCAAGGCAGCAGCCCGCCTTAACGCCGCAGCTCGGCGCCGGCGGCCGCCAGCTTTTTAACAATTTTACTAACGCAGGCGTCAATAGCCTCGTCGGTTAAGGTTTCCTCTTTAGAGCGCAGCGTTAAATTAAAGGCCACGCTTTTTTTACCGGCCGGAATTTGCTCGCCCTCGTAAATATCAAACAGCGAAACGCTTTCCAATAGCTTTCCGCCGGCGGTGCGAATGGTTTGCATCAGCTCCCCTACCGGAACGGCCGCGTCGCACAGCAGAGCCAGGTCGCGGTTAACGGCCGGGAATTTTGGCAGCGGGCTATAAATTACCAGCGACTTTTTAATTTGCAGCAGCCGGTTTAAATAAACCTCGGCCACATAAACACGGCGGTTTAAATCGGCCTTAGCGGCAACGGCCGGGTGCAGCTCACCAAATACGGCAATCAGCTCGCCGTTTAGGGTAGCCTTGGCACGGCGGCCGGGGTGCAAGTACGGTTCGGCGCAGCGGTCAAAGCTAAACTCAACGCCCTGCAGGGCTGCAATTTGCTCTTTCACGCCCTTTAGGGTGTAAAAATCCTCGGCTTCGCCGTACATGCCAATGCTTAAGGTTTTTAGCTCCTGCGGCTGGCTGGTAAGCGGCAGGCTGTGCGGAATAAACCGTTTAGAAACCTCAAAAAAGCGGCCGGCCGGAATTTTGCGGTTACTGTTGGTTGCCAGCACCTTTAGCATAGAGGTTATAAGCTGGGTACGCATGGTAGAAAATTCG
>URRK01000077.1 GCA_900550315.1 uncultured Oscillospiraceae bacterium
CGGCAGAAAAGCTAAAAAACTGGGCCGTAATTTTTTGCCCCAGCGCTTGCGGGCTGCCGGCAAAGTTTAAAAGCCCGTCGCAAAGCAGCTTGCTGTGAAAAAATAAATCGCTTTGGTCTATTATTTCAACGGCCTTTAAAATGCAGTCGGCGTCGCCGGTGGTGTAAAGCGCCTGCATGGCGTTTTCGCGGCAGTAAATGCTGGGTTCATTCAGCATATTCAGCAGGGCGCCCTCCAGGCTTGGAAACACCCGGTAGGCAATTACCCGGTATTTTTTAATAATGTAGGGGAAATAGGCCGCCTCCATACGGTTTTGCCGGGTGTAATAAGCCATAAGCGAAAGGAACACCTGATCCAGCTCCCGCAAATAACGCCGAATCTCTTTAGGGTGGGTAAGGTATTCCGCCTGTAACATTTGGTCAAAGGCCGCCATGTTGCCAACCTTTCGCAGCTTTCGGCTTAAATAAAGCTTGTGCTTTTCGGCAACCGCGGCGTTATTTTCTATTTGCTTTAGCTGGGAAAGCACCCGAAACCGCAGGCTTTTGCTAACCTTTTCGGCTTTTTGCTCGCCGGCCCGAAACAAAAGGGCGGTTACAATGTTAAAAACAATCATAGCGGCGCAAACAAAAAGGTAAATGTAAAGCATCAGCTCTACTTTCATGGGGTTGCCTCCTTAGTCCAGTAGCTTTGCAAAATGTAGTAAGAGCTTTTTAGCCGCTCGTGGGCGGTAACCTTGTTGTTCCAGCCCTTTAGGCTAACCGGCGCTAAGCTGTACCGCCGGTTTAAGTTGGCGCTATTGTTGCCGCCGCCCGAAACCAGCCCCACATACATTTTGTTAATTTTAATAAAATCTACGCCGTAGTTGCCGCTGTAGTAATCGTCGTGGATTTGCATGCGTGACGGGTCGGCAAAATTTAAAAGCTGCCATGGCAGTTTTAGCTCAATGTAATCCCCCGCGTGCATAAAATCGGCAAGAGAATTAAATTCTGCACTTTTGGGGTTGGCATTGCCGTAGGTTAGCTTGCCCGTTTCAAAAACCTCGGCGGTGGCGTTTAGGTTGTTATACAGCAGCGGCGTAGCCGTTTGCAAAATCATATCAATATTCACAAATTTTGGAGAGGTTTTTGCCGGAATATTTCCTTTAATATAAGTATTAAAATTATACACATTCACCGCGTAGGTGGAGCGCAGCGATTCGTACCGCTCCTGCACCTGCACCCGGCTGTTGTTTTTGCCGTTTAGGGTTACTACAAAGTCTACGCTGCGGTTAAATTTTAAATTGTAGTTTTGGCAAAAGCTGCTGCCCGTTTTGGGGGTGGTATCAATGGGCAAATACAGGGTATCTTTTTCAAAATTCAAGCCCCTTTTGTAAATTAAAAAGTAAAGAAATTTTTCGTCGTACTTTAGGCTAAGGGCTTCGTTTTCGGCACTGTGCACCACATCCTGCGCGGTCCACTCCGAAATGTCGCCGTCTACATAGCAAACCGATTGCTCTTTACCCGGGTCGAATGAAAGCAGGCCAAAATACTGCTCGTTGGTTTGGTAGTCTGACCAATAGGGCGTTCGTTTTAAATTTACCGCGTACATGGTGTTCCAGGTGCGTTTAAACCACTCGTCCTGCCAGGTAAAAACGCAGCCGCCGGCGCAGTGGGTGGCTCGAATATCCTCAAAACATTCTACCAGCGCGGCGCCTTGATCTTTTTCAGAGGTGTTGCCCTGGTTGCGGCCGGTGTTTTGATCCCGCTGGGCCATGCCCCGGCCGGTAGAAACCCCAAACTCCGAAATAACCACCGGCATGGTGTGGTGCTTGGTTAAAAGCGACAAATACGCCTTATAGGTATTCAGCGCGCCGTCCTTTGTAATAAATTCCGAAAGGTCCGAAATACCAAACATCTGCCAATCCTTTACATAGCTTAAATAATCGGGGTAGTAGGGGTAAACATGGTAGGAGGCAAACTGCCCGGAAAGAAAACTTTCGGTGGTTTTAATGTGCTCGGTATCTACAACCGCGCACTTCATAAAATAATCGCGCACATTTTCGGGGTACTCAAACGGGTCGGTGGTTGGCCAGTTAGAAAAGGCAACCAACCGCTGCTGCTTGTACCGCTTGGTTTCGTAATCTATTACCTGATCCCCCACCATGGTCAGCATAGTTTCAAACGGGGTGGCGTTGGTATCGGTGTACATATACTTGCCGCGGTAGGCGTTTTTTTGGCTGTCGGCGCTGTATTTTTCGTCGGTGTAAACTACGGTTATATCCTCCCACTCTACGCCAAGAATGTACCCTATAACCCAGGGCGAAATATTTTTTAAATACGAACCGTGCCCGGCCGAGGCTATGCGCCCAAGGCTTATTTTTTTGTTGCCGTGAATAACATCTACCATTGTTTTGCAGTTGTTTAAAAAGGTGTTGTAAAAATTCTTATGGTAGGCATCGCGGGAGGAATTTTGCACATAGTCGTTTACCCAAACGCCGTGAATAAGCCACAAAGGGTTGGGGTTGTTTTTGTTGTACTCGTAAAACGCGTTATAAAAAGTGTCGTTCTGAACGGTGTAAATGCGCAGGGTATTGGCGCCCATCTCCTGCATTTGCCCAAACCAGCGCAGGTAGGTTTCCTTGCTAACGGCAAAATCGGTAGACCATTCGCCCGGCACGCCGGAGCCCAAGTTTACCCCCTTAACCTCAAAAGCCTTGTAGCCGTTGCCTTGGTTTAAGTAAATGGTTTTATCGTCTGCCTTTACAAAGGTGGTAACCGGCTTGTTGGGCGAAAGATCTACATACAGCCCACCCTTATAGTAAGCCGTATCCAGCACCAAGTAAACGGCAAGGAAAATGCACACCACTGTAATGAATTTTTTCATGCCTTTTCCCCTTTTAATTTGCGTTTTCTAAAAACTTTTTAATTTTAGAGTCTTTAGAATATTGTTTTACGCTTTCAATGTTTTCATCTAACCACTGCGTGCGGGTTGCCAAAAAGCTTTTCATTTGCTCTACCGCCTGCTTGTAAGAGCGGGCGTTGCGCCCGGTAGGCTTTAACACATCATATTCCTGCTGAAAGGTGTAGCCCCAAACGCTAAAATTGCGGTCAATAGCGGGGCCTAAATACTTAATGCACGAATCAATGTAGTTATTTAAATAATCAACATTAAAATAGGTTTTGCGCAGCTCGTAATACCGGTTTACAATTTTTTCGGTAAAAGCTTCGTCCTTCATTAACATAATAAACCAAAGGCAATTTTGCATTTCAATGCGGCTGGACTCTATTTGGGATTGCTGATAGTTGTCGCAAGCGGAGTTAAAATCCCAAATGCACATACGAAACTTGCCGGTCATATCTTTGTAAATGTAGGTGGAAAGCCAGCCGGCATCGTAATTGCAGGTCAGCTCGTTTATTAAAAAGTAATCTACAAAAGAGTCTACATCTATGTAAGACTCATACCCTACGCCGGGGTTGTCAAAATCGTAGGAATACAGCATTTTTTCAAACGCCGAAAAATCCTGCCGAATTGATTCGGTCAGCTGCGGCGTTAAATGCCGAGTACCGGGGTAGACAATATCAATAATATGCTTTCGGCGCAGCGCGTATTTGGTAAAGGTTTCAATGTTTTTTTGTTCGTTGCTGCGACCCCGGTCTAACCGCAGGGCGTAGCCGGAATAGTTGTTGTTTTTTTCATCTACCGAAAGGTTCAGCCGCGCCCCGTTTTTGCCCGCGGTAATGGTTTCAATCAGCACATAAACCCCGCGGTACTCGCCGTTCAGCAGCACCTCGCAAAAACGCACATTGGGCGCGTAATCCATAATTTCGCCCGCAATGTTGTACCACATATAGTTGCGCATTAGGGTTTTATCAATAAACGGGCCGTGCAGTGCCCAGTCCTCGTGCGCGTCCATGCCCAGCAGCGCGTAGGGGTTGCTTGTGCCGTTTTTGTTAATTAACTTTACCGCGTACCCGGGCTTGCTAAAGCTGCGGGAGGAATTACCCCGAACATGAATTTCAACGGCGCTTTCAAAATCGGGCGTGTTAGTTGGGTGGTTGTATTGCTTTTCGCTGTCAAAAACGCTGATTTGTGCCGTAATGCGGTCGGCCCCGTTGGCGGCCTTGGTGTAGCCAACGGTTTTTCCGGCAGCGTCTTTAACCGTTGCGCCGGGAATGGTAACGCCGCCGGTGTTTATGCTAATAATAGGCAAATGGGTGCAAAGCTCGCCGCCGGTGTGCGCTGTTTGGCAGGCGGCCTTTTGCGGAGCCTGTAAATGCTGGTGGTAGCGCTGGTGCGTATCTACCCCAAAAACAACCTGCCAGTTAATGCTGCCAAACAGCAAAAGAATCGCTAAGGCTGCCACGCCCGCTGTTTTATATTTCATTCATTGGCACCTCCTACTGTGCAGCCGTTTTTGTATTTTTGGCGCTTACCGGGTTTTGCCCTTAGGTTATACCGTAGGCATTTTATTTTGTGTATTCCCGGCCGCACTAATTTCGGCGTTTTGTTTTTGCTAATGTGCTTTTATTTAATGTGTTTTCGGTTACCCCATTTTCTGTGCTTACCCTTTTGGCAGGCTTGCTTGGGGTGTATTCCTTTCGGCCGTTTGGCCGCTTGGTTTCAGCAAATGTATTTTCGGTTCCGACACTTTCAGCTGTTCCGTTTTCAGCTTTTATTTTAACCTTTATGTTTTTAACCGCTCTAATCTCAGCCGTTTATATTTTCAGCCGCCCGGTTTTCAGCCCTCGTCATGCGTTGCGGCGGCGTTTAAGTAATTTTTAACCGGCACATTTACCATGCGCGGCAGCCGCCGCAGCACCGCCGATTTTGTATTGACCCCTGCGCCCAGCACAAAATAGTTGGCTTGGGTTTTGCGCTCTTTGCTGTCATCGCCGCCTAAAAGCAGCTTATACCCGCTTGCAAGCCAGGCTTTATCGGCCGTTTCGGAGCGCTTGGAGTAGGGGTAGGACATTGCCACGGCCGGCTGTACCGAATGTTTTTTTAAATTTTGGTTAAAAACGGAAAAATCGGCCTGAGCCACCGGCAAAAAGCTTTCGTACTTTTCGCCCTCGGCGCAGTTGGCGCCCGCGCGGCCGGACTGCGAAAAAACGTGTAAATTTTGCGTGTGACTGATCATTTCCACCGTGCCGGTGTTGGCCATTTCGGCAATTTCGCCCCAGGTGCAGTAGGGCGCGGCGCTTTTTCCCCTGGATTCGGGGTTATTGGTAGCGCTATCAATTTCGTAGCCAATTAAAGCCAACGAAAGGGTAGCGCCGTACTTTTTAAGCAGCGGGTAGGCGTTTTTGTACACGCCGTACTTGCCGTCGTCGGCCGTAAGCAAAATAGGCTTTGCGGGCAGGTTTTGGTTTTTGCCTTCCATATACTCGGCCAGCTGGCGGCAGGTAATGGTGGTGTAGCCATTTTGCTTTAGCCAAATAAGGTCTTGCTCAAACTCGGTTTGCCAAATGGCGTATTCATCAAACGCTACGCCGGCGTTTAAATCGTTTTTTGTTACAAACTCGTGGTACATCATTACCGGCACGCGAAAAACCGTTTTAGCGTTTTTGCCGGTGGGGCAGGGGGCCGAAAAGGCGGTTTTTTGCTGCCCTTGCTGCGCTAAAACCTTGTAATAAAACGGCTGGCCGTTTGCGGTTTCATCGTACCAAACGGGCTCGGTGGTGGTGCCAATTTGGGTGTAGGCGCCGTTTACGCTGGCCGAGCGAAAAATTTGGTACACGCAGTTGGCCCCGCCGGCCGAAAACTGCACCACAGTGGTGTAGCGGTCCATTTTTGTAACCGCGTTAATGGTCGGCGCTTTAAGCTCTACCCCGTTTTGCCCGCCCGAAACCGCCAAAGCAACCTCGTTGGTCTTAGCCCCGGCCGATTCGCTGTTGCCGCTTACAGCTGTTATTTTGTAGCGGTACGCTTTGCCGGGGGCGGCGGTTTCATCGGTGTAGGTTTGGGCGGTGGTGTCGTCTATAAAGCGGTAGCTTTCGGCGCCGCCCTCGCACCGGTAAATGCGAAAAAACTCCGGCGTTTGCACGGGTTGCCAGGTAAGGGTAATTTTTTTCCCCGCGGCGGCTACGGCCTTTTGGGGCGCAGCGGGGGCGGCGCTTTTACAACCACACAGGGCCAGAGCCAAAACCACAGCCACAGCAACAATTTTTTTCATTTAATTTGAAACCTCATCGTTTTGCATTACTAAGTTTACATACTCAATATTCTCCAGCCGGTAAATGCTGTCGGCAATATCGGTTTCGGCCTTTTCGGCTTTTTTAACCAGCCGCTGGGTCAGCTCGTAAATAAGCTCTACCGTTTCGGGCGTTGTGTTTTCTACCCGCAAAATGGCCTTGCCCGAAAACAGCTTATAAACCAACGATTTTATCATCGGCTGTTTAGAGCGGTCGGCCCGCACAATTAAAAGAATACGGTTATCGCTTTTAATGCAGCCCAAAATTAAAATAACCGCAAAAGCAAGCAGCACGGCAATAATGTAAACGGCCGAGCAAGCTTTAACTGTTTTTATGTTTTTTTGTTCTGCCATTGTTATTCCCCCGGTTTAGTGGTAGTGGTAGCCTAAATCAAAGGCACGCAGGTTTAACTCTTTAAATTTTTCGGGCACCGTTTCGCAAATAATTTTTTGCCAAACGGCGTAGTTAATGTTGGTGCTTTGCGCCAGCACCCCAATTAAAACAACATTAACCGCTTTGGCCGAGCCGGCCTGCTCGCTTAGCTTTAAAGCGTCCAGCGCGGTAAGGTCGGCACGCTCGCCAAGGTAGCCCGCAATGTTTTGCGGGTACTCGGCAGCGCCGGTAATAACCGGCATTGGCAAAATGGCGCGGTCGTTTAAAATTATTTTGCCGCCCTTACGCAAATAGGGCAAAGCCCGCAGGGCCTCCAACCGTTCAAAGGCTAAAATAATGTCGGCCTCGCCCTTGTCAATAATCGGGGCGTTTACCTGCTCGCCGTATTTAACGTAGGTAACAACGCTGCCGCCGCGCTGGCTCATGCCGTGCACTTCCGAAACCTTAACATCGTACCCTTCGTGAATAACGGCGGCACCCAAAATGCGGCTGGCCAGCAAGGTGCCCTGGCCGCCAACGCCAACAATCATAATATTTTTTGTGTTTGCCATTACGCTTCCTCCTTACCAATGGCGCCAAAGGGGCAAACGCCGGTGCACAGCCCGCAGCCGTTGCACTGGGTAACATCAATTTGGGCCTTGTTGTTTTTAAACTGAATGGCCGGGCAGCCTAATTTCATGCACTTTTTGCAGCCGCGGCACTTTTCCAGATCGTAGACGGGAAGGCGGTGCGCCTCGATGCCGAAATCGTTGAGGGAGGGCTTCATGCAGCTGTTCGGGCAGCCGCCCACGGCGATCTTAAACTTGTGCGGCAGGGCGACGTTGCCCCAGCCGGTGTAGAACTTGTCGAACAATTCGGCGCAGATGGCCTGCGTGTCGGCGTTGCCGTAGACGCAGGTGGTGCCCTTGCAGGCCGTGAGGGGACGGACCTTCGCGCCGGTGCCGCCGATGACGAGGCCGGCGTCCACGGCGAACTGGCGCACGGCCTCCA
>URRK01000078.1 GCA_900550315.1 uncultured Oscillospiraceae bacterium
TTTAGCCGGTTGCTTTTTTAGCGCCAGCCTAATTGTAACAAAGATTTAAAAATTTGCGCCCCAGCTTTGCCCGCCGCACCGCCCAAGCGCTGGTGGCTAAGCTTTACGCAAAATAGGGGGCTGAAAAACTACTTTATTGCATATCCATATCTACGTTAAAAACCACAGCCGCCAAAAATGGCGGCTGTGGTTTTGCTTTGCAAATTTTAGGCACTACATATTGACCGGATTAAATTTTCATTTTACTTGTAATAATACCATATTAATTGGTCAAAACCATGACGGCTAATACAATTGCCGTTTTTAACTAATATACTGTCAATGGCCTCGCTGTATTGTGCATAATCGTCCAAATCGTAGTGTTCGCCCCCGGCTAAATAATACTGCAGAGCTCCTTTTACAATAGAATCATAAATACAGTAGTTGTCTTGTTCCGGCTTGTTCTCAAATAAATGAAAGCACGCAAAATGGCAAAATTTACTTGCAAACGACTTGTTTTGGCGCCCCCGTTTAACACCAGTAGTTCTTTCAGCTAACACATAATACGGTTTATAACTTCCCAGCTTTAAATCTGCAAACAAATTGTTTTTTCCATAATCAATTATGCGCTGCGCTATTTGTTTTCGCCCTACACCATCGGCATTTAAATGGGTGCCGTTTTCTTTGTCAACAAAATTTACCGTATTTTCAACAGCTTTTCTGTATTCTGCACTATGCTCAGGCTGCCTATTCATTTCCTTAAACCAATACGCCGAAGATGTTGCTTCGCCTGATGAGGTATTAGAATAACTATAGGACTTGTTTTGATAAAGTATTGCCAGTGCAGTTTCAACATTTTCTTTGCACAATTGCACAATCGTAATCCCATGTTCCTCGCTGTACTCACATTTAAATATAGATTTGTTTTTAGAATGTTCCAGTTCCTCTTGTAGTACTGTCATGATTTTTATCCTTTAGAAAATAGCTAACCGTGCATAGTATTCCATAATCCAAATGATTTTATTTCATTTGAATTTCATTACCGAAGTACCCTTTTACTAAGGATTCTGGAGAACGGTTATATGTAATATTTACGCCGTTATCTGTAACTTTTGAACTTGTGGTTTGTCCTGAAACACTAATTTCAACTTTGGTAGGATGCACTTCACCGACATTACAATAACCCTTATCGTATGCTTTTCTAACATCTGCCTCAAGTTGAACTAACATTGCCCCCGACTGAACATAGGGAACCATAGCTGCGGTTTTGTTACATTCCATTGTAACAAAGCGATGTGTAAAGGTTTTTTCTGTGCCGCACTCCTGACATTTACAGGTAATTTCAAGAGTAACACGCTCTCTACCAATAGCAGAAATTGTAGACTTATCAGGAATGTCATTTTTCTTAATTGTCTTATCATCCTTAGTAATAGTAAAAGTCTTAGTAACAACTTTAATTCGAGTGTTTTCATCAAAAGCAATTCTTTTCTTACAATTGGTACATTCAATATCTGCAAATTTACCTGCAGCTTTTTTGAGAACACTGAGGGAAAAAATGCAAGCAACTGCACCCAAGAATGGAATCATCCCAACAACACTAAGTATTTTTTTCGCATCAGGGATTGCTGCAATTAAGATAATCATAAGCAAGAAAACACCTATAAATAAGTATAAAAGAGGCAATATTTCTTTTTTACGGGACGTGACTTCTTCAGAACTGTTTACAGGGTCTTTCCAAATATGAATAAGTTTTTTAGGAAAGCCTTTAACAGATTTTGGAATATCTTTAATTGGTTGGATAAAATCAATTTTTTTTGCCATGATAATTAACTCCTCATACAATTAAGTAGTAGTTTTTTATTGTCCCTCTCCAAGGACATCGTTCAAATTTTAAACGATTTTTTGGATTGACATAAAGTTTCTAACACCCTAGCAATTCTCCTATTGTGTTTAAAGGTTGCAATTAACAATTAGTTCCTATCCATCCCGAATACTGTGCAACATATTTTACCCTCCTATTAATAATTCTTAAATACACCATTTGTGTATGATGCACCAGTAATTTTAAAATGCGTTTGAAGTTGTTCAGCCTTTTCATGCAAAATTAAAGCTTTTTCAGCAGAGGAAACCGTTAAGCGCCACTCATAAACCACACTTTTTCCAGCCCGCACAACCGGCAATTCGTTGTTATAAAAACTCATTTTTGTTTCAACTATAATATTATCCTCGTCCTCCATTGACACCGTTACCTCAAGGCTCCTAATATCTTTAATGCCTTTGCTTTCAAGCGAAACATTATATGTAAACACATAATTCTCATTTTCTTTTTCAATTGAAGTGTAGGTTTTTGGTTGAAAAGAGATATGTATTCTTGACGCAGAATAAGACCAATATTGAATAAAAGATTTACCTGCAAATACCAAAAACAAAACAACTGCAATTAGAATAATAAAGGCTTTTTTTCGGGCTGCTTTTTTCAAACTTGCCTTTTTTACCTTTTCAATGCACTCTTGGTACTTATTTTCTGTTTCTGCCAGCTGTTTTTCGTAATTCAGCTTTTCTTTATCCGTAATGTTGTACCCAATAGTTTCCTTTAGTGCTGCAATAGCTTTTCGAAGTTCAGTATAATTGTTACTGTTAATGTTGGCGTTAATTACACTTACAAGGGCAATTCTTTTCAATTCTGTTGCCCGATTTTTACATTCTAACTGCAATTCTTTAGAATTAAATATGCCTAATATTTTTTCAAACTCGTCAGCCAAGTTGTCATAATCGCTTGCGGTTTTGGCCGATTGCATATTTTGAACTGCAATAAAATAGCTTTCTATGTATCTATTAAAATCACTTTTAGTTGTGTTTAATATAAGCGGATTTTCACTAGAAAGAAGTTCCCTTAATGTTTGCCTTGTGCCGCAGCTTTCACATATTATCTCTTGCGTTTTACTATTGCACACAATTGTGCCGCCGCAACGGTTGCATTTTAAAGACTCCATTCAATTCTCACCCAACTAACTTTACTTATTGTTTCAAAACTGCATAAATCAACTAATTTTTCACTTTAACAATTTACATTTGCAGTTTCTGGCTTCAATTAAAGCTACCAGCTCCTCGGCTAAGGCCGGGGCTTTTTCGCTGTTATTTAAAGCGGCAGCAAAGCCTGCAAATTTTTCGGCAATTTGCTGCTCCTGCCCGTAAAGCTCGGGGCTGCTAACGGGGTCGGAATATCGTAGCGCATTGTACACCTTTTGGCAGGCGACTTTACAGGGCTCGCTTTGGGCGCTAAGCTGCAGCGCCCCCGCCTCGGCGGTTAAACTTTTAAACAGCCCGGTTTGTCGGCCAACCTTTTCATCTACCGCCGAAACGGCCGCTGCGGCCGCTTTTGCTTTTAAAATTGCAATAGCGTTAAAGCCCAAAACCAGCAGGCAAACAAGGGCGCCCGCCCAACCCGGCAGGTTGGGAATAACCATTGCCGCCCCGCCCAAAATTAAGGTTAAAACCAACCCCGTGTAGCTAAGCGTTACCAGCGGCAAATTGTAAAACAGCTTTTTTAAATTAGCCGCCTGAAAGGCTATGTACGCGCAAACAAGCTGGCCCGCAAAGGCGGCAGTTACAAAAATGTACCCCACCCAAAAGGCACCGCCGAATTTTAAATACCCGCCGGCAGAGCTTGGCGTTACAAAACAAACAGCGTTAAAAAGCAAAAGCAAAATTGCCCAGCAGGCAGCGTAAAACTTAAAATTCTTTTTCAATTTTGTTCCCTCCGGTTATATAATTCCCTTTAACAGCTCCGCTTTTAGGCTGTTAAATTCCTCGTCGCTAATTAGGCCGGCAGTTTTCATAACCGCTAGTTTTTCAACCCTTTCTTTAAAAGCCTGCATATTATTTTCCGGCTGCGCCGCAGCGGGCTGCCCGGCCGCGCCGACGGGGTTTAGCGCGCCGCCAACGGCATTGCCAACAACCGAGCCAACCGCGCCGCCAACGCCGGCCATGGTGCCAAGCCCAACCCCCATGTTGGTAAACTGGCCAACCGCCTCGTTTCTTGCAACATCCTGCGCAACATCAAACCCGCGCTCCTGCGCGTAGGTGTAGCCCTCCTGCGCACGCTTAGCGGCCTGCGCTTTAGAATCTATTACAACCTTTTGCGCCTCGGTCTCGGCGTTTATCAGCTCGGTTTGCTGCCGCAGCTTGGCCTCGGCAATATCGGCGTATTGCCGAAAGTGCAGCTCTTTAAATTTTTCGTACTGGCGGTCGCCGTCCGGCTTTACTACCGTGGTAACAAAAAAGCGCTCTAAGCATACACCGTAATCTAAAAAATCGGGTTCTAACAGCTTTTTAATGCTTTGCGAAAACAGGGTCAGGTTTTCATCAATTTCAAAAATATTAATGCTGTTGGTTTTCATTACCTGCGCAATGTAGGTTTTTACCCGCGTCATTAAAAAGGCCCTAAAAAAGGCTACCAGCTGTTGCTGGCCCAAAAAATTCTCGGTGCCAACCAGCTTTAGCAGCAGTTTGCGGCCATTTTCAACCCGCAAAGCCATTTCGCCGCTTGCGCCAATTGAAATGGGAAAACCGTAGGTAGGCTCTATGTACTGCACCTTGCTGTCAGTGCCCCATTTAATAGACATCTGCTCGGTTTTGTTAATAAAATAAACCTCGCAGTGAAAGGGGGAACGATCGCCCACGGCACGGTTTAACGCCTTGCCAAGCTTGGGGATATTTTGCGTTTCAAGGGTCTAGCGCCCCGGCCCAAACAGGTCTAAGGCCTGGCCGTTCATAAAAAAAATTGCCTCTTGACTTTCGTGAACAATTAATTGCGTCAGGCTGTTAAAATCCTCGCTGGGGTGTTTCCAAATAAATGTTGAATTGTTGCCCTCGTACTGAATAACTTCTGCAATTTGCACCAAATGACCTCCTCTGATTCTGTCAAAAGGTATACTTTTTGACAGTAAGGAACTGCGAAAATTGTTTGTGAAATTTATTTGCAATTTGACCGGTGTGAACCAATTAATTGTGAAAATCATGGCAAATCCCTTGCAAAATAATGGGAAACATGATATACTTATAATGTTAAATTGCGACTGTCATTAGGTATACCTTTTGACAGTGGCTTTTTATTTTTTGCCTTTTCGGTAGGCGCGCAGACGGCGGTAAAAGGTAGATTCGCTTAAACCGTAGCGGGCGGTAATTTGGTCAATGGTAATTAGCCGGCTGTCCCAGGTTTCAACCAGCTCGGCAAAATCTGCCGGCTCCGGCAGGCCGGGCCGGCCAAACTGCACCCCGCGGGCCTTTGCCGCGGCAATGCCCTGTGCCTGCCGTTTTTTAATGTTTTCACGCTCGTTTTGCGCCACAAACGAAAGAATTTGCAGCACCAAATCGGCAATAAAGGTTCCCATCAGGTCTTTGTCCCGTCGGGTGTCTAACAGCGGCATATCCAGCACGCAAATATCAACCCCTTTTTCCTTGGTTAAAAGGCGCCACTGCTCCTGCACCTCCTCGTAATTGCGGCCCAGGCGATCAATGCTTAATAAATAAAGGGTATCGCCCGGGCGCAGGCGCTTTGAAAGCCGCTTATACTGCGGGCGGTTAAAGCTCTTGCCCGAAAGCTTATCTAAGTACAAATTGTTTTTTGGAATTTTGCACGCGTGCAGCGCGGCCAATTGACGGTCTTCGTTTTGGTCGGTGCTGGAAACCCGAATGTAGCCAAAGTTATTCATGTAATTTAAACCTCCGTTAGGCTGCAAATTGCCTAAAAATAGCGCGCCGGACCAGTTTGGTTCGGCCGGCGAAGTTTTGGTTAGCCGAACCGGAGCCGTTGCCGGCGATATTTACTTTTACCGGTATAACCGCAGCACACGGCTGAACCCGGCAAAGCAGCGGCCCATTTAGCCGGTTGCTTTTTTAGCGCCAGCCTAATTGTAACAAAGATTTAAAAATTTACACCCCAGCTTTGCCCGCCGCCCCTTAGCACGGCGGGCAAAAATTAAGGCCGCCGCAGGTTTTAATGCCTGCAGCGGCCAATTGTTTTATTGTTTATGTTTTTAGCAAAATCAACGCCAACTAAATTCCGAAAGCAGGCCGTAATGGTCCGAGGGGTATTGCCCGTTTACGGTATCGCGGATAATTTTAGAATTCAGGGGCGCCAGCTCGCCGCTTTTTAAAAAGCAGTAATCAATATGCTCGCCCGCAGTAATTTTTCCGTAATTGTGAAAGGTGGTTTGCCAGTCGTTCGCGGTAACGGCATTAACATCGGTAAAATAGGCGGTTAGCGTTTTATAGGCCGAATCGGTTGGGTGCAGGTTAAAATCACCCGTTACAACGGTGGTGCTACCCCCTAAAGCCGCCGCGGTATTAGCCAGCAGTTCGGCGCTTTTGGTTTGGCAAGCTTCGCCAAAGCCAAAATGGGTGTTAAAATGGTAAAAAACCTTGCCGGTGGCACGCTCTTGTAGCTTTACCCAAAGGCAAATACGGTTGTAGCCGGTTTCGTCCCACCCTTTTGAGGGAATGTGCGGTGTATCGGAAAGCCAAAAATAGCCATTATCTAAACAATTAAAGCAACTTCGTTTCCACAAAATCGGCGGAGTTTCTACCCAGCCGGTTGTGTCTCGGTAATGGTAAAAAATTTCGTAATCGGCGGCGTAATCGTTTTCAAGCAGCGGCATCCAAACGGGCGTAGCCTCTTGAAAGCCAATAACATCCGGCCGGTAGTTTGCCAAAATTTTTTTCAGGCGCACAGCGCGCTCGGCAATTGAATTGCCGTTTTCATCATTAGAACAGCGAATGTTAAAAGAAATTATTTTCATAAAAACACCCCTAATATTTAAAAATAGCAAAACCAAAATTAAAAAACAAGCAAATTGTTTAAAGCAAAACAAAACGCTAATAGATTAAGCTGCGCTTAGCCGTAGCCCCTACCGTTAAACACGGTTCGGCATTTCTTATTTATGATTCGTGCAGCGACTTTGCACTTATTCCCGCAACGCTAACGCCCTACAAGAAATTGTACCGGCAACTTTGCCGCCTTGCTGCCGAAAAACAAAACCGGCTAAGGCAAGGCCCTAACCGGTTCAATGTAAGTGTTGGCATCGCCCTATTTTTCCGGGCAGCTTCCCGCCAAGTATTTTCGGCACTGATGAGCTTAACTTCCGTGTTCGGAATGGGAACGGGTGGACCCTCATCGCTATCGACACCAACTATTCAGGTTTGTACCCTGAAAACCGAATAAAGAGAAAGGAAAAGTAACAGTAAGAAAACATAATTTAGGTTAAGCCCTCGGTCTATTAGTACCGCCTAGCTCAACGCCTCGCAGCGCTTACACATGCGGCCTATCAACCCGGTAGTCTTCCGGGGACCTTACCAGCTTTAAGCTGTGGGATATCTTATCTTGAGGTTGGCTTCACGCTTAGATGCTTTCAGCGTTTATCCTTCCCGCACTTAGCTGCCCGGCTATGCCACTGGCGTAACAACCGGTGCACCAGAGGTGCGTCCATCCCGGTCCTCTCGTACTAGGGACAGATCCTCTCAAATATCCTTCGCCCACGACAGATAGGGACCGAACTGTCTCACGACGTTCTGA
>URRK01000079.1 GCA_900550315.1 uncultured Oscillospiraceae bacterium
AACCAAAAGCGAGCTGCTGGCCGACAAGGTTATTCAGCACATTAACCGCCACTACCGGGACAATATTACCAACCAAAGCCTTGGCAAGCTATTTGGCTACCACCCCAACCACCTAAACCGCATTGTGGTGCAGCAAACCGGTATGTCGGTACACCATTACCTTATTAGCTGCCGCATTAACGCCGCTATTGAGCTGCTGCAGGCCAGTGACATTAAAGCGGCCGAAATTGCCGAAGCCGTTGGATTTAAAGATATTTCGCACTTTTTAAAATATTTTAAAAAGGCTACCGGCAAAACCACGCGTGATTTTAGAAAACAGCAGGAATAATCTTTGTGTCAAGCAAACTACGCGCTGCCTTGTATAGGTAAATTGGTTTATAACACTTTAAAATTTTAATAATAACAAGCATTTTAAATCATTCCCTTAAAAGCAGGCTTTAACGGCTTGCTTTTTTGCTATTTTAGCGCCTCCAGAGGTATTTTTACGGCAGACCTTTACTAAAGGTCAGTGAAAGTCAAAACATTTCATAATTTTTTAACAATTAACCTATTGACAAACGGCGCAAAAGGTGGTAAATTATATGATATTAGCACTCAAGGTAACAGAGTGCTAAAGGTGCTAACAGATTTTTTAGGAAGGCGGTTTGAATGGAGTTCACCGATCGTAAAAAGAAAATTTTATGCGAAATTGTAAAGCTTCATATTGCTACGGGCGAGCCGGTTGGCTCTAAAATGCTTTGTAACGCCGCAGGCCTTAACCTTTCCTCTGCCACTGTGCGTAACGAGATGAGCGATCTTTGCGAAATGGGTTACCTACAGCAGCCGCACACTTCGGCCGGCCGGGTGCCAACAGCCGCCGGTTACCGGTTTTATATTAAAGAACTGTTAGGCTCGAACACCCTTTCCCCGCAAATGCAGCAATCTATAGACCGTGTTATTCACAAAATTGCCGAAAGCCCCGAAAACATTACTGCAAACGCCGGGCAAGCCCTTTCCGACCTAACCGGGTTTCCGGCCGTTTCGTTAACCTTGCCGGAAAAAGGCGCTGCGGTAAAACGGGTTGAGCTTTTACCGGTTGGGCGACGCACCGCTTTGGTAGTGCTAATTACAACCGATTCTATTGCCAACAGCCGCCTGTGCCGTTTGGGGGAGGAAATTAACCCCCATTTGTTAGAAACTTTTGAAAACTTAGCCGAGCAAAAATTAGTGGGCCGGCCGTTAGAAAGCTTTACCGGCGCTTATTTGCAGTCGGTAGCGGCCAGCGCCGGGTTGTTTGGCTTAGCCCTTATGCCCCTGCTTTCGGCAATTTTTAATATGGTAGAGGCTTTGTGCCACTACCAGTTGGAGCTAAAAGGCGAA
Organism: uncultured Oscillospiraceae bacterium; assembly: GCA_900550315.1. GTDB lineage: Bacteria > Bacillota > Clostridia > Oscillospirales > Acutalibacteraceae > UMGS1279. The sequence goes on from URRK01000079.1 coordinate 1,360, forward strand.
GCAAATATGTACTCCTTTTGCCGCACCGAGGAGGATGCCCGCCGCATGGTAGATTACATTCGCCAAAAAGACGCTGTGTATTCCCTGCTCTCGGGCATTGAAGACCCGGTTGGCGTTGTTTTCGGCGATGAAAGCGGCGTTGACATTTTAAGGCCCTCCAGCTTTGTGGTTGCAAAGTTCGGCGGGGGCGAAAATCGGGCCGGTAAAATTGGCGTTATGGGTCCTACCCGCATGGCTTACGAAGATTTAATTCCAAGCGTTGCTTATTTTGCCCGGCAGTTAGGCAAGGCAATTGAGCAAGCAGGATTAGACCTTGAATATTAAAAACGATTGGCAGGTAAAAATATGAGTGAAGAAAATAAAAAAGATTTAAACAACACCGAACCCGAAACAACCAAGCCGGATGAAAAGCCCAAAAAAGCCAAAAAAAGCAAGACCGGCGAAAGCCATTTAAAAGCCGAGCTGGAAAAGCAAAAGGACCTTTTTATGCGCACGGCCGCCGAGTTTGACAACTTTAAAAAGCGCACCGAACGCGAAAAGCTAAAAACCGCCGAATATGCCAAGGCAACGCTTATTAAAAAGCTGCTGCCGGTGGTTGATAACGCCAACCGCGCCTTAGGGCAAGACCCAACTAACCCCGACTACGCCAAGGGCATTGAAATGATTGTAAAGCAGCTTTGCGGCGTGGTAAACGATTTTGGTTTAGAGGAGCTGGCCCAGGTTGGCGATACCTTTGACCCGGCCGTTCATGAGGCGGTAATGCATTTAGAGGACCCCGATAAAACCGAGAACGAGATTGTTGCGGTTTTGCAGCAGGGTTACAAATTGGGCGACACGGTAATTCGCCCCGCCATGGTTCAAGTGGCAAATTAAAGCCTTTAACCGCTGCCGCACCCGCGGTAAGCGTTGCGCTGCTTTTGCAGCAATAAATTAAATTATTTTGTAAATAATTCTATTGGAGGAATTGATTATGGGAAAAATTATTGGTATTGACTTAGGTACAACAAACTCTTGCGTAGCGGTTATGGAGGGTGGCGAGCCGGTTGTTATTGCAAACGCCGAGGGCAACCGCACAACCCCTTCGGTAGTTGCGTTTTCTAAAACCGGCGAGCGCATGGTAGGCCAGGTTGCCAAACGGCAGGCCATTACCAACCCGGAGCGCACCATTAGCTCTATTAAGCGCGAGATGGGTACCTCCTACACTGTTCCGATTGACGGCAAAAATTACACCCCGCAGGAGATTTCGGCCATTATTCTTTCAAAACTAAAGGCCGACGCCGAAAGCTACCTTGGCACCCCGGTTACCGAAGCGGTTATTACCGTTCCGGCCTACTTTACCGACGCACAGCGCCAGGCCACCAAGGACGCCGGCAAAATTGCCGGGTTAGATGTTAAGCGTATTATTAACGAGCCCACCGCAGCTGCACTGGCTTACAGTGTAGATAAAGAGCAGGACCAAAAGGTTATGGTTTACGACCTTGGCGGCGGCACCTTTGATGTTTCGATTATTGAAATGGGCGACGGCGTGCAAGAGGTTTTAGCCACGGCCGGTAACAACCGTTTAGGCGGCGATGACTTTGATAAACGCATTATGGACTACATTATTTCTACCTTTAAGGCTGAGCAAGGCATTGACCTTTCGGGCGATAAAATGGCCATGCAGCGTATTAAAGAGGCCGCCGAAAAAGCTAAAATTGACCTTTCCGGCATGACCACCGCCGAAATTAACCTGCCGTTTATTACAGCTGACGCCACCGGCCCGAAGCACTTTGAAACCACCTTAACCCGCGCCAAGTTTAACGAGCTGACCGGCGATTTGGTAGAGGCCACCATGGGCCCGGTTCGCCAGGCACTGGCCGATTCCGGGTTAGATAAAAGCGAAATTCACAAGGTACTAATGGTTGGCGGTTCCAGCCGTATTCCCGCCGTGCAGGAGGCTGTTAAAAACTTTATTGGCAGCGAGCCGTTTAAGGGCATTAACCCCGACGAGTGCGTTGCAATTGGCGCAGCCATTCAAGGCGGCGTTTTAGGCGGCGATGTAAAAGGTCTGCTGCTGTTGGATGTTACCCCGCTTTCGTTAGGCATTGAAACCATGGGCGGCGTTTCCACCAAGGTAATTGACCGAAACACCACCATTCCTACCAAAAAGAGCCAAATTTTCTCCACCGCGGCCGACGGACAAACCTCGGTTGAGGTGCATGTATTGCAGGGCGAGCGCGAATTTGCAAAGGACAACAAAACCTTAGGCGTGTTCCACTTAGACGGCATTGCCCCTGCCCCGCGCGGGATTCCGCAAATTGAGGTTACCTTTGATATTGACGCCAACGGCATTGTAAATGTTTCGGCCAAAGATCTTGGCACCGGCAAGGAACAAAAAATTACCATTACTTCCAGCACCAATATGTCTAAGGACGATATTGACAAAGCGGTGAAAGACGCCGAGCAATACGCCGCGGAGGACAAAAAGCGCCGTGAGGAAATTGATGTTCGCAACGGTGCCGACCAAATGATTTACCAAACCGAAAAAACCTTAGGTGAGCTTGGCGACAAGGTAAGCGAGGCCGAAAAAACCGAAATTAACAACGCGGTTGCCGCCCTGCGCGAAGCCTTAAAGGGCACCGATTTAGAGGCCATTAAAGCCAAGCAGGAGGAGCTGCAGAAAAAGTTTTACGCCATTAGCGAAAAGCTTTACAAGGCCGCTGCCGACGCGCAGGCTGCACAAGGCGGCGCAAATGCTGCCCCGGGTGCCGACGCCGGCGCAAACGCCGACCCGAATGTTTACGAGGCCGATTTTAAAGACGCCGACGACAACAAAAAATAAAATTTATTGCAAATAGCAAGCTGCACCCGATAGGCGGTTTTTGCCCCTACCGGGTACAGTATTTTGCCCGGCTTTGCCGGGCCTTGCTTAAATTAGCTATTGTACAAAGGAGCTGTACCCTTTGAGTGAAAAGAAAGATTATTATGAGGTTTTAGGGGTAGAAAAATCTGCCAGTGAGGACGCCTTAAAAAAGGCCTACCGCAAAGCCGCAAAAGAGTGCCACCCCGACCTGCACCCGGGCGACAAAGCCGCCGAGGCCCGCTTTAAAGAAATAAACGAGGCCTACGAGGTGCTTTCGGATAAAGAAAAACGCGCCCGGTACGACCAGTTTGGTCACGCCGGCGTTGACCCGAACTTTGGTGCCGGCGGTGGCGGAAATTACGGCGGCGGGTTTAGCGGTTTTGGGGACTTTGGCGATCTGGGCGACATTTTTGGCTCCATTTTCGGCGGTGGATTTGGCGGCGGCCGCTCGGCCAACGCAAACGGTCCGCGCCGCGGAAGCTATACCCAAACCAATGTAAACATATCCTTTGAAGAAGCTGCAAAAGGCTGCACCAAAAAAATTAAGGTTACCCGTATTGAGCAATGCGGCGATTGCGGCGGCACCGGTGCCGCAAAAGGCTCCAGCCCGCAAACCTGCGCCGCTTGCCACGGCACGGGCCGGGTTACGGTAACCCAGCGCACCCCGTTTGGGGCAATGCAAACACAAAAGCCCTGCGAAAAATGTAACGGCACCGGCAAAATAATTTTAAACCCCTGCCGCAGCTGCGATGGCAAAGGCCGTATTCGGCGCACCACCGAACAAACCATTGATATTCCCGCCGGTATTGACGACGGGCAGATTATGAATGTTCGCGGCGGCGGTAATGCCGGCGTAAACGGCGGTCCCTCGGGCGATTTACGCATTAACGTTTCGGTTCGGCCGCACCCAGTGTTTGAGCGCGAGGGCTTTGATGTTTACTGCGAGGTTCCCGTAACCTTTGCGCAAGCGGCGTTAGGGGCCGAAATTACCGTGCCAACCTTAGACGGTAAAGTTACCTTTACCCTGCGCGAGGGCACCCAGCCCGGCGAAAGCGTAAAGCTGCGCGGCAAGGGTATTCAACGCCTGAATTACAGCGGCCGCGGCGACCAGTATGTTAAAATTGTGCTGGAGGTGCCTAAAAACCTAAACGCCAAGCAAAAAGAGATGATTCGCGCCTTTGAGCAAACCATGAGCGACGCCAACTACAAAAAACGCAAAGGATTTTTTGATAAATTAAAGGATTTGTTTGAGTAAACAAGTGGGATAACCCCATTTTTGGGGTCATGCTTTTAGCAATGCTGGCCTTAAAATTCCTTTTTATAAAACCTTAAAACCGGCCGGTGGCAGTTGCCACGCAGCCGGTTTTTGCTGTTATTGTTTAAAATATTGTTTTAATTTAAAAGGCATTAGCCGGTTTAACGCTGCTTTGCTTTTAACAGCGGTTAAAAATTAACATTAAACTGCAGGGTAGGTTTATTCGCTAAAACGAGTTTTCCCCTTTTTAGTGTTTTCACTATTATTAGCCTTTCTTGCTGCCGGTGGCGTTAATTTAAGTAATTATAACCTGCAGCAGCAAAAGCGTAATAACCCCTGGCACCCCCAGGGCAGCACTGCCCCCTAAGGTGTACCAATTCAGCGGAAGCGCCACCCCGCTGTACTGCGCGGTAAAGTGAATCATTAACAGCGCCGCCAGGCCGGAGCCGCAGCTAAGCAGCAGTGTTTTACCGGCTTTTTCGGTACAGGCCGCCAAAATTAGCAAAACAAGCCCGTAAAGCACGGCCAAAATTATTGCAACGCCTTTCATTCCCTTACCCCCAAAAACTCTGCTACTAAAATATATGTTGCCAAGCGGCAAAAAATGTTAGTTCTTTTTCCGCTTTTTCAGGGGCAAAGTAAGCGGTATTAGCCGCTGCCTTTCTTTTTAGGGGCAAACAGACTTATAAGCCCGTAAAGCAAAACAAGCCCGCCAAACAAACGGCGCAGCAGCTTTGGCTCTAAAGAATTTAAAATGTAACTGCCCAGCAGTGTGCCAACAACGCCGCAGGCGGCCATAACCCCAACCCGGCGCCAATTAATTACTCCGCGTTTGGCGTAAATAATGGTAGAAAACAGCGCAATAGGAATAAAAAACAGCAAATTAATTCCCTGCGCCTGCAGCTGCTGCACCCCGGCAAAAACCGTTAAATAAATTAGCAGTACGCTGCCGCCGCCCAGTCCCATGGCACCTGCCACGCCCGAAAAAAAGCCGGCTATAATTGCCCAAAAAACCGTCATTGAAACAACAACCTCCACCCCGCCCAAAGCATAAACAGCGCAAAAATTCGCCGAATTAGGTCGGGGTTAATTTTTTTTAAAATTTGCGTACCAACAAAAGCCCCGGCCAAACCGCCCGGCAGGTAAAGCAAGCAGTCAGTAAGCTGCACCCGCCCGGCCAGCAGGTAGCTGCCGGCGCTTACCGTGCTAACCGCCAAAATAATTGCAACAGCGTTGGCGTGTGCCTGCTTGCGCGGCATACCGCTTTTTATTAATAACGGTACGCAAATTAACCCGCCGCCGGCTCCAAATAATCCGTTTACTAAGCCAACGCCGGCCCCAAACAGGGCATTTTTAACCGTTTTTAAAAATTTTTTCAAAAAAGCACCCCTTTTTTTCGGTTTAAGTATAGTATTTACCGAAAAAAAAGTGTATAATGGCTAAGTGCAAGTATTTTTTAAATGGGGTGTTCCCTTTTTATGCCAATTAAAATTAGTAACGAGCTGCCGGCCCGTAAGGTGCTGGAAAGCGAGCACATTTTTGTTATGACCGAGACCCGCGCCCTTTCGCAGGATATTCGGCCGCTTAAAATTTTAATTTTAAATTTAATGCCAAATAAAATAGAAACCGAAACGCAATTGCTGCGTTGCCTTTCTAACACGCCGCTGCAAATTGAAATTACCTTAATGCAAATGCAGTCGCACCACTCTAAAAATACCTCGCAAGAGCATTTGCTGGCTTTTTACACCACCTTTAACCAAATTGCCAACAACCGGTACGACGGTATGATTATTACCGGCGCCCCGGTAGAACAGATGGAGTTTGAGCAGGTTGGCTACTGGGACGAGCTTTGTAAGATCATGGAATGGTCGAAAACCCATGTATTCTCCACCCTGCACATTTGCTGGGGCGCGCAGGCCGGGCTTTACTACCATTACGGTATTCAAAAAAGGCTGCTGCCGCAAAAGCTTTCCGGCGTTTTTAAGGTAGATATTTTAACCGAAAAATCCCGCCTTTTTCATGGTATGGACCAATTTTTGTATGTTCCGCAATCCCGGCACACCGA
>URRK01000080.1 GCA_900550315.1 uncultured Oscillospiraceae bacterium
TAAGCAGTGCGGCCCGTGGCCAATTAAATCGGCCCGGCCGGCGGCAAGCAGCGCCTTGGCAACAGCCGGCCGGTTTTCGGGCTTATAGTACTGCAGCAGGGTGCGCTGCTGCTGTTTTTCGGCCGGAGTTTTGGCAACATAAACCGGTTTTAGGGTGTACGGGTCTAACCCCGTGTAGAACATACAGGTAGAAAGGGTACCCGGCGTGGGGTAAAAATCCTGCACCTGCTCGGGCCGAATGCCCTGTTTTTTTAAAAACACCGCCAGCTCTACCGCGTCCTTTAGCGTGCTGCCCGGGTGGCTGGACATTAAATACGGCACCAAATACTGCTCTTTGCCAACGCTTTTGGTAAGCTCGTAAAACCGTTTTTGAAATTTTAAGTACGCCTCAATGTGCGGCTTGCCCATTTTATCCAGCACCGGGGCCGAGCAATGCTCGGGCGCCACCTTTAGCTGGCCGCTGACATGGTACTGCACCAGCTCTTTAAAAAAGGCGTTGTCGGTATCTTCTATTAAATAATCAAACCGAATGCCGGAGCGAATAAACACCCGTTTAATGCCGGGAATTTGCCGCACCTTTTGCAGCAGGTTTAGGTACGCACGGTGGTCTACCGTTAAATTTTTGCACGGGGTTGGGGCCAGGCACTTTTTGCCGCGGCACAGCCCCAGCTTTAGCTGCTTTTCGCACGAGGTGTGGCGAAAATTTGCCGTAGGGCCGCCAACATCGTGAATATAGCCCTTAAAGCCAGGCATTTTGGTAAGCAGGCGTGCCTCGCTTAGCACCGACTGCTCGCTGCGCACCGAAATTTGCCGCCCCTGGTGAAAGGCAATAGAGCAAAAATTGCAGGCGCCAAAGCAGCCGCGATTGTGGGTAATAGAAAACTGCACCTCTTTAATAGCGGGCACGCCGCCCTGCTTTTCGTAGCACGGGTGGTAGGTACGGGCGTAGGGCAGGGCGTAAACGGCGTCCAGCTCCTCGGTGCTCAGCGGCGGCATGGGTTTATTCTGCACTAAATATTCCCCGTTTTGCTGCAGCTGAATTAACACATTGCCGCGCACGGCGTCGTGCTCGTCGTACTCTACCCGGCAAGCGTTGGCGTAAGCGGTTTTGCTGGCCGCAACCTTTTCGGCCGAGGGCAGCATTATGCCGCGTATGCCCTCAATATTCCGGGTTTTGTAGCAGGTGCCTAAAATGTTGGTTAAATTTTCTACCGCAAGGCCGCGGTTTAAGCCCTCGGCAATTTGCAGCATGGACTTTTCGCCCATCCCAAAGGAGAGCAGATCGGCCCCGCTTTGCGTTAAAATAGAGGGAAACACCGCGTCGGCCCAATAATCGTAGTGGGCAAACCGGCGCAGCGAGGCCTCTAACCCCCCAATAATAATTGGAATATTTCCGTACGCCTGCCGCACCAGGGCGGTGTAAACGCAAACGGCGCGGTCCGGCCGGTTGCCGGCCTTGCCGCCGGGGGAATAAGCGTCCTCACTGCGCTTGCGTTTGGCGGGGGTGTAGTGCGCTACCATAGAATCAATATTCCCCGCGTTAATTAAAAACCCCAGCCGCGGGCGGCCCAGGCGGGTAACATCCCGCAGGGTGTGATAATCGGGCTGCGCAATAATGCCAATGCGGTACCCGGCCGACTCTAAAACACGGGAGATAATTGCCGTACCGAACGAGGGGTGGTCTACATAAGCGTCCCCGGTAATAAAGCAAAAATCAACGCCGTCCCAGCCGCGCTTTTTTAAATCGCTTTGGCTAATGGGCAAAAAATCTGTTTTAACCACCGTTACTCCTTGCCGGCCTGCCGCTCTAACAGCTGCGCCTTTGTCATTAACACCTTGCGCGGCTTAGAGCCCTCGTAAGGCCCTACCACGCCTAAGGATTCTAACTGGTCTACAATGCGGGCGGCACGGGCGTAGCCCAGCTTTAACCGCCGCTGCAGCAGCGAGGTAGAGGCCATGCCGGACTCCACCACACATTCAATTGCCTGCTCGATCATGGCGTCCAGCGCTTCGCCGTCGGCGGCGTCGCCGCCTTTTTGCCCTTTCTCATTTTGGGCTGCGGCCAGCTTTTCAATTTCGTCGCTCACGGCGTTGTCGTAGGCGCTTTCGCCGTCCCCGTGCGATTTAATAAATTCAACAACCGATTCTACTTCCTCATCGCTTACAAAGCAGCCCTGCACGCGGGTAGGCTTGTTGGCGCCAACCGGGCAAAACAGCATATCGCCCTTGCCCAGCAGCTTTTCGGCGCCGCCAATATCTAAAATAGTGCGGCTATCGGTTTGGGAGGAAACCGCAAACGCAATGCGCGAGGGCACATTGGCCTTAATTAACCCGGTTACAACATCTACCGACGGGCGCTGCGTGGCAATAATCAGGTGCATACCGGCGGCACGCGCCTTTTGGGCAATGCGGCAAATGGCGTCCTCCACATCCTTCGAGGCCGTCATCATTAAATCGGCCAGCTCGTCAATAATAATTACAACCTGCGGCATACGAACCATGTCGTCGCTCATATCCGCCAAATGGTTATACCCCTCTAAATTCCGCACGTCATTTTCGGCAAACAGGCGGTAGCGCCGCTCCATTTCCTGCACGGCCCAGCCCAAAGCGCCGGCCGCCTTGCGCGGGTCGGTTACCACCGGAACCAACAGGTGGGGGATCCCGTTATAAATACTAAGCTCTACCACCTTGGGGTCAATCATTAAAAACTTAACCTCGTCCGGCGTGGCGCGGTAAAGCAGGCTCATAATAATGGTATTAATGCAAACCGATTTACCCGAGCCGGTAGAGCCGGCAATTAGCCCGTGGGGCATTTTGGCAATATCGGCCACAACCGCCTTGCCGGCAATATCCCGCCCCATGGCAACCGTTAGCTTGCTTTTGGCGTTTTGAAATTCGGGGGATTCTATAATTTCCCGCACGCCAACCATGGCGTTGGCCTTGTTGGGCACCTCAATGCCAACGGCGGCCTTGTTTGGAATAGGCGCCTCTATTCGCACGCCGGCCGTTGCCAAATTCAGGGCAATATCATCGGCCAGGCCGGTTATTTTGCTAATTTTAACCCCGGCCGAGGGCTGCAGCTCGTAACGGGTAACCGTTGGGCCGCGGCTAATATCCAGCACCCGGGTTTCTACCCCAAAGCTGCGCAGCACATCTACCAAATTTTCGGCCGTGGCGCGCAGCTCTTTTTCCGAGGTGGCGCCGGCGGGGCGCTTATTCTCCTTTAACAGGCTAAGGGGTGGAAAGCTGTAGCTTTCGCCCGCGGGCTCGGTCGGCTTTTCCTCCGCGGCGTTGGCTTTGGTTTCGTCCTCCGCCTTAGGCGGCTCCTCCAAAGCCTTTGGCTGCGGCTCGGTTTCCGGCTCAACCGGGGGCTCTGCCTCAAAAAGCCCTTTTTGGTGCGGCTCGGCTTCCGGCTCCGGCAGCGGCTCGGCCGCCTTTTTTTTGCCTTTTTCGGCCTTTTTCGGCGGCTCGTCATCCAGCGGAATATCCCACTTAGAGGGGTCCTCCTTGGCCTTTTCAGCCTGCCGCTCTTTGGCGGCACGGTAATTTTCCTGCGCTTGGGTCTCAATTTTTTTAACCGGACGGGCCAGCGCCTGCAGCAGCCGCATTAGCGTGGTACCGGTTATTAGCATTAATAAAATAAAAAGCAGCAAACAAACTACAACCGCGGCGCCAACCTTGCCAAAGGCCCGAAACAGCAAATTGCCAAACAAGGCCCCAACAAAGCCGCCGCCCTTAATTTCTACCCCCGCGCGGTAAGCCGCTAAAAGGTGCTCACCGTAGGTTTCCAGCGTTAGCTCCGAGGTTCTAAAAACATCTACCGCCGCCTGAAACAGCACCACAAAGCCAATCCCCTCGGCCAGCCGAACCCCAAAGTTCGGGCGAGGCCGGTCAATGGCGCAAAAAACGGCGGCCGCAAAGGCAAAAACGGGCAATATGTAAGCGCATATTCCGCTAATGCCAAACAGGGCGTTGTGCATAAAGGTCCAGGCGCTTTTGCCCTTAACAAAAACTAAAAAAATAAGCAGCACCGCCAGCGCAAACAGCAGCAGCGCCCAAAGCTCCCGCCGCCCCTGCTGCGCCTGCTGCGTTCTGGAGCCGGCAATTTCGGTTGCGGTGGCGCTTCTTTTCTTTTTCGGTGCAGATTTTTTGGTTGCCATAATAAAAAACTTCCCCCCGTAAAGGTTGTGTGTAAGGTTTTGTTGTAACGGTTATTTTAAATAAAAAGCGTAATAATGTATTATAACGCAGTGTGCGTAACGCACGCGGGCGCGGCGGTTTAAACACATGTCACCCGCAGCCGAACCCGCCTAAAAGGGCAAAATAACGGCTCTTTTGTTCGCTAACTTTGCAAGGTGTAACAGGTTACCAAGGCTTTTTACAACGCTGTGCCCGCACTTAAATTTTTGCTTTAAAATCAGCGTTCGCTGCGTGTGCCGCGGTTATGTAACCGGCGGGGTTATTTTTGCGCCCCGCCCTTGGGGCCGTTTGGCGCCGGTTTGGTTTTTTGCTCGCTTTCAATAAAACTGTAAAGGCGGGCTAATGCGTCGCTTAAGCTGCCAACGCTGTTAATTAGGCCAATATCAGCCGCCTCCTGCCCGCATAAAACGGTGCCCATGTCGGTAGCCAGCTCGCCGGTGTTCATCATTAGCTCGGTAAGCTTTTTTGCCGAAACCCCCGAATGGCCGGTAATAAAATCGGTAATGCGCTCCTGCATTTTAGAAAAATAGTTTAAGGTTTGCGGCACGCCCAGCACCAGCCCGTTGGTACGAACCGGGTGCACCGTCATGGTGGCCGACGGCACAATAAACGAATACCTTGCCGAAACCGCCAGCGGAATGCCAATAGAATGGCCGCCGCCCAAAACCAGCGAAACAGTAGGCTTTTTCATGCCGGCAATCAGCTCAGCTAAGGCCAGCCCGGCTTCAACATCACCGCCAACGGTGTTTAAAACAACCAGCATGCCGTCAATGCCCGGGTCCTCCTCTACCGCCACCAATTGCGGAATTAAATGCTCGTACCGGGTGGCCTTGGTGCCGGAGGGCAGCTGAATGTGGCCTTCAATCTCCCCCGCTATGGTTAGGCAGTGCAGGGTAAACCGCCCGTCCGACTGCGTAACCGAGCCAAACTCTTTAATTTGCTCGGTTTTGCTTTCGGTTTTTTCGTTACCTTCGGTTTTTTCCGCCTTTTCGTTATTTTCGGTATTCTCGGCGTTTTGGCTGCCGTTTTGGTTTTTTGCATATTCGGAAAGCATTTTAAATAAAACCACCTTTATTCCAGTTTGGTTTTATTATTTGCAAACCGCGCATACAAATACATTATAATTATACTATTTTTACCCCCTGTTTGCAAGTGCAAACTTTTAAAGCCGGGCGGGCAAGGGCTGCGCCGGCCAAAGCCTGTAAGCTTTGGCAAAATTTTAAAGCGAGCCAAAGCCCGGCGCAATTTTGGCTTTAATTTTTTGCCGCGGCATTATTTTTTTGGCCAAATACTTGAAAGTGGAGGTAAAATAGATTATAATAAGGGTTATTGGCTCGGCCGCGCAGGGCCGGCAGGGGCTTTGCCCCGCCGAACCCGCCAGGCGCAGTGCCGGTGCTGCCAATTAAAAAACAAAGGAGCCTTTAAAATGCAAACTCCGGATATGTCTGCGTTTGTACCAAACCAAGGTAAAAAATTAATTGTTGAAACCTCCTACGGGAAGTTTGCCCGCTACCCCATTAAAACCCACGTTGTTACAAAGGACGATAACTTAATTGACATTATGGACAAATATGTTATGCCCTATTTAACCGAGGGGGACGGCATTTTTTTAAGCGAAAAAATGGTTGCCATCAGCCAGGGCCGCGCCTGGGATATTGACGAGATTAAGCCCTCCCGGCTGGCTAAATTTTTAGTTAAGTTTGTTACCAAATCGCCCTATGGCATTGGGCTTGGCAGCCCCTGGACCATGGAATTAGCACTGCGCGATTGCGGCGTGTTCCGCATTTTATTGGGTTGCTTTTGTGCCGCCGTTACCAAGCCGTTTGGCATTAAGGGCGTGTTTTACAATGTGGTTGGCCCCAAAGCCCGCGCCATAGACGGCCCGGGCGAATATGTTATTCCCCCCTACAACCACTACGCCAAAATGGCCCCGCTGGAGCCGGATAAGGTTTGCAGGGAGCTGGCCGAGCACACCGGCTGCTATGTTGTAATTATGGATACCAACGACATTGGCTGCGAGGTTTTAGGTAAATCAAACGATATTACCGTAGAGCAGGTTCGCGAAATGTTCCACGATAACCCGTTAGATCAATCGGACCAGCAGACCCCCATTGCCATTGCCCGCAAAATGCCCGACGACGCCGTAGAGCCCACCGCCGAGCCGCAGGCGTAAAAGTTAACCCCCAAAGCCGGCACAAGCTTGCCGGCTTTTGTTTTCATTTGTTTCAATAAACCGCGGAACCAACCACAACCAATAAACCTTTAGCCAACTAACCGGACCCAAAACGGCCAGCCCGGCACACCATTTTTCAGCTCCGCGTTTTTGGCCGTTAAAGGGCCAAGGCCCTGTTTTGGCTGCATTATTTAAAAAAGGAGCCTATTATGAACATTTGGCACGATGTTGCACCCGAACGCATTTCCACCGAGGACTTTTTGGCGGTAATTGAAATTAAAAAGGGCAGCAAAAAAAAGTACGAGCTGGATAAAGCCACCGGCTGCATTATTTTAGACCGCATTTTGTACACCTCCATGCAGTACCCGGCCAACTACGGCTTTATTCCCCTCACCCTTTCGGAGGACGGCGACCCGCTGGACGTACTGGTGCTTTGCAACGAGCCTATTGACCCGCTGGTGCTGGTGCAGTGCTACCCCATTGGGGTGCTTACCATGTTAGACAGCGGCGAGCAGGACGAAAAAATTATTGCCATTCCGTTTAAAGACCCCACCTACAACACCTACCACAGCATTGAGGAGCTGCCCCGCCATTTGTTTGATGAAATGCGGCACTTTTTCTCGGTTTACAAACAGTTAGAGGGCAAAACAACCGCGGTAGACGAAATTAAAGGCCGCGCCGAGGCCATTGAAATTATTAACCGAAGCATTGCCCGCTACAACCAAAAATTTAAGGTTTAAACAGCCGCAAGGCGCCACGCGCCACGCGCCAAAACGCCCCTAAGCCGGCGCTAAAGCATTTGGCCGGGCGCACCGTCGGGGGCCGGCTAACAGCACCCAAAGTAGCAAAGGTTAAAGGTTTGCCAAAACCGGGCAAACAAAAAAGGCTTAGCCGGCAATTTAATTGCACCAAAAAAGGCACAAAAAACTTAGCCGGCAATTGGGTTGCACAAAAGGCTGCAAACAAAAAAGGCGTAGCCCAAAACGGCTTACCCAAAGCAAAATTTTAGCCGGCCAAACCGGCTGACGAAATATTACAACAAAGCGGCCAGCTGACGAAATATTACAACAAAGCGGCCGGCTGACGAATTTTTGCAACAAAGCGGCCGGCTGACGAAATATTACAACAAAGCG
>URRK01000081.1 GCA_900550315.1 uncultured Oscillospiraceae bacterium
GACGCAATCAAGAAGTACAAGAAGTGCGAGATCATGGGCGGTATCATCAACGGTAACATCTTTGCCCTTAACAACGGCTACTAAAATGGTGGTAGAACCGGTAGGAACCGGAACACGCTGAGCAGAACCAATGAGCTTGCCGTTTAATTCCGGAATAACCAGGCCAATTGCTTTTGCAGCACCGGTGGAGTTCGGAACAATGTTAACAGCAGCAGCACGGGCACGACGCAGGTCGCCCTTTCTGTGCGGGCCGTCCAATACCATCTGGTCGCCGGTAAAGGCGTGAACAGTAGTCATAATACCGCTTTGAATGGGGGCGTATTTGTTTAAAGTATCGGCCATGGGGGCTAAGCAGTTGGTGGTGCAGGATGCCGCAGAAATAATTTTGTCATTGGCGTCCAGGGTTTTCTCGTTAACGCTGAAAACAATGGTTTTCAGGTCTTTACCGGCCGGGGCAGAAATAACTACCTTTTTGGCGCCGGCGTCAATGTGGGCCTGAGCCTTGTCTTTAGAGGTGTAAAAACCGGTGCACTCCAAAACAACATCTACGCCAATTTCGCCCCAAGGCAGGTCGGCAGCGTTTTTCTCGGCATAAATCTTAATTTTTTTACCGTCAACGGTAATGCTGTCCTCATCGGCGGTAACCTTGTCGGCCAAAGCGTATCTGCCCTGGGCAGAATCGTACTTTAACAGATGTGCCAGCATGCTCGGGCTGGTTAAGTCGTTAATTGCAACAACTTCGTACCCTTCTGCACCAAACATCTGACGGAAAGCCAGACGGCCGATGCGGCCAAAACCATTAATAGCAACTTTTACCATAATTAAAAGCCTCCTAAAAATATACTTTAATTATTTTAACCCTTTTTGTTCCATTTTGCAAGAACTTTGTTTAAAAATTAACTAACAATTTTCAATTTCCGCCGATTTTCATGTAAAACGGCAAAATATGTCTTGTTTTTTAAAATAAAATAGTGCAGTTAAACAACGGTTTTTTCAACGCTGCAAAGGCTGCGGGCCAAGCGGCAGAAAAGTTACGAAAAAATTTAGCCAAAATCCGTGACAAACGGGCTGAAATCTGTTATACTATACTTAATATACTGTGTAACGCTGTATAAATATTTGTATGCTGCTGAAAAATACGGCGTTTAGCAAAACAATTGCAGTAAGCTAAATGGTAATAGGGTGAAATTTATGAAGCTTTTGGCGCTGGACGGCAACAGCATTGTAAACCGCGCTTTTTACGGCATTAAATTGCTGACCACAAAAGACGGGCGGTTTACCAACGCTATTTTTGGATTTATGAACATTTTAAACAGCCTGTTAGAGCGCGAGCAGCCCGACGCGGTTGCCGTTGCCTTTGATTTGCGGGCGCCTACCTTTCGTCACAAAATGTACGGCGATTACAAAACCGGCCGCAAGCCTATGCCGCCCGAGCTGGCGGGGCAGCTGCAGCCGTTAAAAGAGCTGTTAACCGCCCTGGGCTACCATTGTATAGAGCAGGAGGGCTACGAAGCCGACGATATTCTAGGCACCCTAAGCCTTGCCGCCGAGCAAAGCGGCAGCACCTGCGTTATTTCTACCGGCGATCGGGACAGCCTGCAGCTAATTTCTAAAACAACTACGGTGCTGCTTGCCGCCACTAAAATGGGCCGGCCGGAGCTTACCGTTTACAACGAAGAAACGCTGTTTGAAAAATACGGCCTAACCCCGCCGGAGATGATTGAACTAAAAGCCTTAATGGGGGACGCGAGCGACCGTATTCCGGGGGTTGCCGGCGTGGGGGAAAAAACCGCGCTGGATCTAATTACCCGTTTTCACAGCATTGATTACATTTACAGCCATTTGCCGGAGCTGGATATTCGCGAAGCGGTGCGCGGAAAGCTTTTAGCGGGGAAGGAAAGCGCCTATTTAAGCAAAACTCTTGGCACCATTTGCCGCGAGGTGCCTGTTAGTCGCAATTTAGAGGATTACCGCATTGCCAAAAGAAACGACACAAAAGCGGCGGCGCTGCTGCGCAGCCTTGAATTTTACAAGCTTTTGGAAAAGCTGGGCTTAAACAGTGTGCCCGAGGTACAAGCCCCGGCCGTGGCAGCGGCGCAAAGCTTTACGGTGGTAGAGGGGGCCGATTTTGCCCCCGAAAACGGGGAGCTTGCCGTTTTAATAGAACAGCCGGAGCAGGGCGAATTTGCCGCCGGCTGCGCCGGTAAGGTTTGCCGGCTGAGCGAGCAGCAGGCAAACCGGCTGCTGCAAAGCGGCGCGCCGCTTTGCGTGCAGGATGTAAAAGCCCTTTACCACCGGTTGGGGGCAGCGGTTGCGTCGGCCAATATTTGTTTTGACCTTTCACTGGCCGGGTACCTTTGCGCACCCTCGGCCAGCTCTTACGGGGCAGAGCGCCTGTACGAGCAGTATGTTACCGGGCAGCCGGAGCTAAAAACCGGGGACGAATTGCTGCTGCAGGCGGCGCACGCCGTGCTGCTTACCGAACGCTTGCAAAGCGAAATTGAGCAAAATAATATGCAAAGCCTGCTAACCGAAATTGAAATTCCCTTGGCGCTGACCTTAGCCGAAATGGAAAGAACCGGCTTTTTAATTGACCGCGACGGCATTCAAAAAATGTCGGCCGAGCTAAAGGTTAAAATTGCGGCGTTAGAGCAGGAAATTCACGCCCTTGCCGGGCACGATTTTAACATAAAATCTCCCCAGCAGCTGGGTACGGTGCTGTTTGAGGAGCTGGACCTGCCTTTTAAAAAGAAAACCAGCCGCGGGTATTCCACCACGGCCGAGATCTTAGAAAAGCTGCGCAACAGCCACCCCATTATTCCGTTAATATTAGATTACCGGCGCCTAACAAAGTTAGAATCTACCTACTGCGTTGGGCTGTTAAAGGAGGTACAGCCGGACGGCCGTATTCACACCACCTTTAACCAAACCGAAACGCGCACCGGGCGCATTAGCTCGTTAGAGCCTAACCTGCAAAACATTCCCGTAAAAAGCGCCGAGGGGCGGGAACTTCGCCGGTATTTTTGCGCCGGGCCGGGCATGGTGTTAATAGACGCCGACTATTCGCAAATTGAATTGCGGGTGTTGGCGCACATGGCCGACGATAAAAATATGCAGCAGGCCTTTAACGAAGGGGTAGATATTCACACCAAAACTGCCAGTGAGGTGTTTGACCTGCCGCCGGTGCTGGTAACCCCGCAAATGCGCCGCAGCGCAAAGGCCGTTAATTTTGGTATTGTGTACGGCATTGGCGCCTTTTCCTTAGCCGGGGATATTGGCGTAAGCCGGGCCGAGGCCGCCCGCTACATTGAAAGCTATTTTAAAACCTACCCCAATGTACAAAAATACATGGAGCAAACGGTGGCACAGGCGCATAAGGACGGTTATGTAACAACCCTTTTTCACCGCCGACGCTATTTGCCCGAGCTAAAAAGCAGCAACAAAAATTTAATTGCGTTTGGCGAAAGGGTAGCAAAAAATATGCCCATTCAGGGCTCCGCGGCCGATATTATAAAACTGGCCATGGTTCGGGTGCGCAACCGCTTGGTAAAAGAGCGGCTGAATGCCCGCATTATTTTGCAGGTGCATGACGAACTGATAATAGAATCCAGCGAGGCCGACGCCGAGCAGGCGGGCCAAATTTTAAAAACCGAAATGGAAAATGCCGTAAAGCTAAAGGTTGCCCTAACGGTAGATATGCACCGCGGAAAAACCTGGTTTGAGGCAAAGGAGTAACCACTATGCAGCAAATTTTATTTGTTTGTACCGGCAACACCTGCCGCAGCCCAATGGCAATGGCCATTTTAAATAGCCTTGTAAAACAGGGCAAGGTGCAAAATGTTACGGCACAAAGCGCCGGACTTTACGCCGCCGGCGAGCCGGCCAGCGAAAACACCGTAACCGTGTTGAAAAATCATGGAATAGTGCTGCAAAATTACCGCTCAAAGCCCCTAACCAACGAGCTGATTTTGCAAAGCAGTAAAATTTACGCAATGACACCGCAGCACCGGCAAATGCTGCTGCAGTACGGTGTTTTGCCTGAAAAGGTTTTGGTACTGGGCGGCGGCATTGCCGACCCGTACGGCGGGGATCTTGCCGTTTACGAGGCCTGCTTTAACCAAATTTACCAAAGCGTATGCAGCGCTTTTGGGGTAACGGAATGATTGAGCAGGTAACCAACCTTGGCGCTTCGGCCGGGGAGATTGCTAAAATAGAGCGGCACTGCTTTACCCACCCCTGGACGCAAAAGCAGATTGCCGAAACCTTAAACGGCGTGTTTTTTATTGCCCGCGCCCCCGGTGGAGCCGCTGTTGGCTATGCCGGAATGACAGTTGTTTTAGATGAAGCTTATGTAACCAATATTGCCGTGCTGCCAGGCTGCCGCCGGCAGGGCATTGGCGAGCGACTGCTGCAAAGCATGCTGGCCTATTGTGCCGAGCAGGGCTGCGCCTTTTTAAGCTTAGAGGTGCGGCAAAGCAATTTTGCAGCGCAAAATCTTTACAATAAATACTTATTTTCGCCTGTGGGCGAACGGAAAAATTATTATTCCGAGCCTACAGAAAACGCAATTTTAATGACGAGGTATTTTAAATGAACCCTGAAAAAATAATTCTGGCAATTGAAAGCTCTTGTGACGAAACGGCCGTTGCTGTGGTACAGGGGCGCACCGTGCGCAGCAGCGTGGTTGCCAGCCAGGTAGAGGAGCACAAGCTGTACGGCGGCGTGGTGCCCGAAATTGCCTCGCGCCGGCACTGCGAGTGCATTTACGGCTTAACCGAGCAGGCTTTGCAGCAGGCCGGGTTAACGCGGCAGCAAATTAACGCGGTTGCCGTAACCTGCGCGCCGGGGTTAATTGGCGCGTTGCTGGTGGGGGTTAACTTTGCCAAAGGGTTGGCGTATTCTTTGGGGGTTCCGCTTATTCCGGTACACCACCTGAGGGCGCACATTGCGGCAAACTATTTAACCCACCCGGCGTTAAAACCGCCGTTTTTGTGCTTAATGGTTTCGGGGGGAAACACCGTAATTGCCGAGGTTGCCGATTACACCAAGTTTAAAATTTTGGCCCGCACGCGGGATGACGCTGCCGGCGAGTGCATGGATAAAGCGGCCCGCGCCATGGGTCTGCCGTATCCGGGCGGCATTTCGCTGGATAAAATTGCAACCGTTGCCGATTATAAAAAATATCCGCTGCCGTACCCCAAGGTAGAGGGCAGCGAGTTTGATTTTAGCTTTTCGGGGCTTAAAACAGCCGTGGTAAACGCCGTTCACCACGCCGAGCAAACCGGCCGGCCGGTTGAGGTGCCGGTGCTGGCTGCTACGGTGCGCCGCCGCGTTTGCGATATGCTGCTGCATTCTACCTTAACAATAGCCGAACGCTGCGGCTACCAAAAAATCGCCGTGGCCGGCGGCGTTTCGGCCAACAGCGAGCTGCGCAGTCGTTTAAAGCAGGAATGTGCGAAGCGCGGCTACACCCTTTATTTGCCGGATTTGGCCTATTGTGGGGATAACGCCGCCATGGTTGGCGCCCAGGCTGCCTACGAGCCGGAGCGAACAAACTTTTTAGGGCTAAACGCCGTTGCCACCATGCCGCTGGACGCCGATTTTTAGTCAAAGGATTTTTTAAAATGGGCCACTGTGCCGGTGAATGCCGCAGCTTGCAGTAATGCAGCAGCCGTTATTAATGCGGTGTAATAAAACAAGGCGGTGGATTGGCAAAAGCGCCCGATTTGCCTAAGGCGGTAGGGATAAAATTTTTGCCGGTTGCCTTTGCGTAAACAGCAAAAAATAGAAAGGTAAAATTATGCAACATCAAAAACGCGTAGCCGCAATTCACGATCTTTCAGGGGTGGGCAAATGCTCGCTCACGGTGGCAATTCCGGTGCTTTCGGCGGCGGGGCTGGAGTGTTGCCCACTGCCAACGGCGGTGCTTTCCACCCACACCGGGGGCTTTAAAGATTTTACATTTTTTGATTTAACCGCGCAAATTTTGCCTATAGCCAACCACTGGGCGCAGGAGGGGTTTGAATTCAGCGCCATTTACACCGGCTACTTAGGCTCTCAACAGCAGGTAGAGCTGGTACGGCAGGCTGTGCAAAAAATTGGCCGGGGGGCTAAAATAATAGTCGACCCCGTTATGGGCGATAATGGCAAGCTTTATCAGTCGTTTTCTAACAGCTTTCCATTAAAAATGCGTGAGCTTTGCGCCGTAGCCGATGTGCTAACGCCCAATATTACCGAGGCCTGCCTGCTGCTGGGGCAGCCCTTTTTACCGCCGCCGCACAGCCAAACCTTTTTAAACGGGCTTTTAGAAGGGCTGCGGCAGCTTTGCCGCGGTACGGTTATTTTAACCGGGGTCAGCCTGGCGCCCGGGCAATTAGGGGCGCTGCTGGCCGAGCCGCAAAAGCCGCCGCAGTACCTTTACAACAAAAGGCTGCAGGGCACCTTTCACGGTACGGGCGACCTTTTTGCCAGCACCCTTACGGCTGCCTTGGTGCGCGGCTTTTCGGCCGAGCAGTCGGTGCGCTTGGCAGTAGATTTTACGCTGCGCTGTATTGAAACAACCGTGCAAAAATACCCCGACTTGTGGTACGGTGTTGCGTTTGAGGACGAGCTGGAATACTTTATTAAACAGGTAAAAGAATATGGAAAATAGCTGCAATACTAACCGATTTAACCGTACCGAGACCTTAATTGGCTCCGCCGCTTTAAAGCGGCTTGCCCAAAAACGGGTTTGCATTTTTGGGGTGGGGGGCGTTGGCTCCTTTGCGGCCGAGGCCATTGCCCGCGCCGGCGTTAGAAGAATTGATTTATTTGACCGTGATGTTGTAGACATTACAAATATAAACCGGCAGTTGATTGCCCTGCAAAGCACGGTGGGCTGCCCTAAGGCGCAGGTTATGCGGGAGCGCATTTTGCAAATTAACCCGTTGGCCGAGGTAGAGGCAAACCAGGTTTTTGTAACGCCGCAGTGGGTGCAAAGCACCGATTTTACAAGGTACGATTATGTAATAGACGCGATTGATAATATTACCGCAAAGCTAAGCCTTTGCGAGGCGGCCCGGGCGCAGGGGGTGCCAATTATTTCGGCCATGGGTGCCGGCAACCGGTTGGACCCAACGGCCTTTCGGGTGGCCGATATTAGCCAAACGCACGGCTGCCGTTTGGCCCGCATTATGCGCCGGGAGCTAAAAAAACGCGGCGTAACCGGGGTTTTAACGGTTTTTTCGCCAGAGGAGCCGGTAAAAACAAACGCCGAGTTTCAAAACGGGCGGCCGCTGCCGGCCAGCATTTCTTATGTGCCGTCGGTAGCCGGGCTAATTTTGGCCGGCCGGGTGATTGCCGAATTGGCCGGGCTGCCCGTTTAAAATTGCCCCTGCTTAAATTTGCCCGTTTAAAACCGCCCGCTTAAAACGGGCGGTTTTAAACAGATCGGAA
>URRK01000082.1 GCA_900550315.1 uncultured Oscillospiraceae bacterium
TTAGAGCCTACCACCGAAACAAACTCGCCCGGTGCCACTTTAACCGAAAAATTTTGAAACAACCGGGCCTCGTTTACCGTGCCGGGATTAAAAGTTTTGCTAATGTTTTGCAGCTCAATCACCGGTGGCACCCCCTTTTACCTTGGCCCGTTTGGCAAACAGGGCGCTGGTTTTTTCGTTAAAAATTAAAATTGCGGCAAACAAAACAGCGTTTAACAGCTTTAGGTAAATACCGTTGCTGTCTACCAATACCAAATAGTTTAAAGCAAGCGAGTAAATAATGGCGCCAAAAATAACGGCCGTGGTATCTTTTACTATGCGCAGGCGCGAAAACAGCGTTAGCCCAATAATAACCGAGGCCAGCGCCAGCACCATTTTGCCGGTACCGCAGGTGTTATCGTACTGCGCGTAAAGGTTGGCGTACAGCGCGCCGGAAACCGCCACAAAGCCGTTGCCCAGCGCCAGGCCCAAAATTTTGTAGCGGCCAACATCCCGCCCTAATGAAACCACCAGCTGCTCGTTATTGCCGGTTGCCTTTAGCATGTAGCCCAGGTAGGTTTTCATAAAAACGTCCAGCAGCAGCTTTACCAAAAGTGCCGCCACCAGCAAAATGCCCAAAATGGCGTAGTCGCGCGCGTCGGCGCTCATGTTTGCCAGCAGCTTGCCGCCAAACAGGCCGGTTAAATTCTCGCTCCGAAAAGAAAAAATGGTGGTGGTTTGGCCGTTTTTGGTTAGCAGCTTGGTAAGCGCAAGCGTTACCGAAAGCAGCCCTGTCATTACAATAATTCCCGAAAGCAGCTTAGAAATTTTAAACCGCACATGCAGCACGCCGGTAACGCACCCGGCCGCAAACCCAACGGCAAAGCTTAGCACGGTGGCCGCCACCGGAGGCAGCCCCAACCGCAGCATAAACAGCGTGCAGCAAACCCCGCCTAAGGGGAAGGTGCCGTCTACCGAAAGGTCGGGAAAATCTAAAATAGAATAGGAAATGTAAATGCCGAGCGCCAGCACGGCAAAACACAGGCCCATTTGCAGGCCGTCTATGGTGGTTGCGTAAAACAACATGAAAATCAAATCTTTCTGTTTAAAAAATCACGCCAAAACCGGCGGGGAATTGCCGGCTTTGGCTGGTTTTACCTAAAAGGGAGGCCGCAGTGCGGCAATGCCGCGCTTTAGAGCTTGAGCCGGCAGGGCTTAGCCCCCTAAGGCCCAGGATTTTAGCGTGCTATTCACCCTTTGTTAAACGGTTTTTATTTTGCAACATCGGTTGCCGTAACGGTGTTTGGAACGGTAAGGCCCATTGCGGCGCAGGCGCTGCTGTTGTAGTAGTTGGCTCGGTAATGGTGGCAACGGGAATATCGCTGGCCTTTGTGCCGTTTAAAATTTTAGCGGCGGCACTGCCGGCGGCCTTGCCAACATTAATATATTCAATAGAGGCGCTGGCTACGCAGCCTAACTTAACCTGCTCAATCTCGGAGCCGAAAACCGGGATTTTTTTAGCGTTGGTAATAGGCAGAATGTTGGTTTCCAGCTTACCTACAATGGTATTGTCCAACAGGTTAATAAAGCAATCTACCCCTTGGTTAATTAAGTCGTTGGTTTTGGTGTCAATGGTGGTAATGTCGGCAACGGCCGAGTCTAAAACGGTCATGCCGGCGTATTTTTCGGCAGCCTTTTTTAGGTTGGCTACCTGAACGGGGGAGCTGGATTCCTCGGTAGAATACATAACGCCGATTTTTAAGGCGGTTTTGCCCATAAAGCCGGTTACAACCTCCAGCTGCTTTTCAAAGTTTGGAATATCGGAGGAGCCGGTAACATTTTGGTAGTTTTGCATGGTGGTAGCGTCGGTAATGGCGCAGTAAACAACGGGAATATCTTTATCGGCGGCGGCGTTGGCGGCAGCTACGGCCGAGGGGGTTGCAATGGCCACAATAACGGCAGCCTTTTTGTTTACCAGGTTGTTGGCCTGTGTTTGCGAAACGCCGGCGTCAAAGTTGCTGTTTACATATTCTACATTATAATCGTCGGTGTTAATGCCGGCCTCTTTTAGTCCGGCCATAACGCCGTCGTAGCAATTGTTCAGCGAGGCGTGCGAGCCAAACTGAATAATGCCAATTGTTTTTTTCTCGCCGGCGCCGCCGGAGCAGGCCGTAAGGGCAAACAGGGTAACAACACTTAAAAGAACAGCAATTAATTTTTTCATCATAAAACACTCCGTTTTAAAGAATTTAAATTTTTAAATTTAGTTTTGGTAATAAGGGTAATTGTTTTTGTAAAGGTTGTATTTTGGCTTTGCCATCGCGTTAAACCCATTTAAAACTGCTCCTTTCTTTTTTGTGCTGCGGCCAAAGTTTAATTTGCCGGGCCTTTTTAAAATACAAAAAGCCCCTGCCCCAAATTCATGGGACAGGAGCTGTAAAAAGCTATACCTGCGGTACCACCCAAATTCGCTTGTAAAAACAAACGCACTCAGTGCATATACAAACATATATGCTCCCATATAACGGTAGGACACCGTCGCCCCTACTAAGCCGCAGCCTTTCGGTTTGCCCTCGTAAGACCATTCGGTAAAAACTGCCACGCTGCATTGCACCAACCGCAGCTCTCTAAGGTAGCCCGCTTAAACTTACTTTTCTTACTCACTGGTTTTTCTTTTTTACCATTATACACACAGTGCCCTTATTTGTCAACCCCTAAATTTAAAAAATTTAAACGGCGTACGGATTGGGCTTCATTAAAATAGAAATTGCGTCACAAATAACGCCTATGCCGCACAACCCACCGGTGCAAAGATACAAAACTCCCATGCCGGCTTTGCCCTCGTAAAATTTGTGCCCGCCAAAAACACCTAAAAAAATGCACAAGCAAAGCGCTACCCATTTATTGCACATACGGTGCCCCGCACCGGCGTTGGTATTGGTATTCGTATTGGCGTTTACATTGCTGTTGGCGTTGTTAATTACAATTTGCGGCGACTCCTGCTGACTGGATTTTAACTCCTCCACCTGACACCCGCAAGCCGTACACACAATTGCATCAAACGGAATTTTTGCCCCACAATGCTTACAAAATTTTGTTTTTTCCATGTTTTCCATGTATTTTTCCTCCTTCTTGACATTCAATGAATGTCATATTAGCTATTATTATAGCATATAATTTCTTTGTTGACAAGCACTAAATGTCATTTATGGAGGAAAAATGTTCATTAATAAAGCGAAAGACGGAAAAAACAACCTGTGCGGTGTTAAAATAGCAAAAAAGCGAAAAGAATTAGGCATTTCACAACGGGAATTAGCCGACCGCCTGCAGCTTATTGGTTTGGATGTTGATAAAAACGCCATTCAGCGCATTGAGTGCGGCAAAAGATTTGTTACGGACATTGAATTAAAAGCTCTTTCCGAAACCTTAAAAATAACAGTGAGCGACCTTTTAAGCTTGTAAAAGTTCAAAAGGTCGCTCTGTTTTATGCAAAAATTAATTTTTAAACACCGGCCCGTTAAAAATAGCTTCGGCCTTTAAAAACCGCTGGCACTCGGCCTTTGGCAGAATTTTAGAAAAATAAAACCCTTGCAGCATATCGCAATGAATTTGGTTTAAAAACTCGGCCTGGCCTAAATTTTCCACCCCTTCGCACAAAATTTTGGCCCCGGAATGGTGCACCAGCGCAACCATATCTGAAAGCACTGTGCGCTGCCGCGGTAAGGCGCAGGCGGCAACAAACTCACCGCCCATTTTAACCAAGTCGATTTCATTATTGTACAAATCGGCAAAGGAGGAAAACCCGGTGCCCATATCGTCAATTGCAATTTTAAAGCCCGCCTTACGGCACTGCTTAATATTTTGCGAAATGGTTGTTAAATTTTCGGCAATGGAATCCTCGGTAATTTCTATAATCAGGCGCGCGTGGTTAAAGGAATAGGCCGAGGAAATTTTTTCAATTTCCTTAAAAAAGTTTTGCCGGCTAAGCGAATCCCTGGTAAAATTACAGCTTAAAAAAAGATGGCTGTAAGGGGCTTTGTTCCAGCCTTGCAGCAGCTCGCAGGCGGCGGCAAACATTTTGTAATCGTGCACTGCAATTTGCCCGGTTTGCTTTAAAATTTCAATGTACTCGTGCGGGCGCAGCAAGCCGTATTCGCGGTTTTGCCAGCGTGAAAGAACTTCAGCCCCGCAAATTTTTTTGCTTTGGCTTTCGGTAATTAGCTGCAGATACACCCTAAATTCCCCGTTTTCTACCGCGTTTAAAACTGCTTGGCGCAGCTTTTCCTGCTTTTTGCTTTGCGCTAAATTGCTTTCGCTGGTAAGCTCGGCGGAAGTGCCGCCCCTTAATGCCGCCAGGTAGCCCTGTTTGGCGTTATAAAACGCAGTTTCGGCGTTACAATCGGGGTGTTCGCACAAGCGGGAAACACCGGCCGTAAAGGCGTTTGAAAGGTTGGGATAAAACTCCTGCACATAGCGGTTTACGCTGAAAACCACCGCCTGCGTTCGGTTTAAACATTCCTTTTGGGTAGGCGCTTGCACCAGCAGCACAAAAATGCCCGGGCTCACCCGCGCCAAATATTCGGCCGAGGCAACGGCAGCGTTTAAATGCGCTGCGGCGAGCCTCTCAACCTCTAAAACCGCTTTTTCGCCGTGTTTGGCGGCAATTTCCTCGGCGTTTGCCGCCAAGTACAGCACGGCGTACAGGTTTTTAGATTGGCGGGAAAGCAGCTGCTCAAATGCGTAGGTGTAATATTGGGCGTTGCCAACGCCGGTTTTTTCATCTACCAGCGCCGAAGGGGCGTTGCGCCTTTTCTTTTTTACCGATATTACGGTAACCAGCCCGCCTGCCAAAAGCAGGGCGACTGCGGCAATTAAAACAATTTTTAGGGTGCGGCTTTGGGTGCGAACGGCAGGGTTTTGCTGCGCGTTAGCCAACAAAAAGCCCAGTTTTTCCTGCTCGGAAAAAGCAGAAAAGGCGGTTTTTAACTGCTGCACCAGCTCGGGCGAGGCCATTTTTGTAACCCCCACGCAGTAGGTTTCGCTGTGCCCGTTTAGGGTAACGGTTAAAACCGGAATCAGCTCGGTTACCACGCAGTCCTCTTGATTAGCCAAAAGCGCCGTTACCAGCTCTACCTGGCTATTTTGCGAAAGCTCTTGCTGCCGGTTTTGGGTCGAGGCCGCAATGTAGGTAAAGGAAATACCCGTTTTATTTGAAACGGCTTTTAGCATATCCGGAATAGCACCGCAAAAGCTTTTGGTTTCGCTGTTATAATATTCTAACGGAAAGCTGTTGGGCTCCCCGGCCACATACACGGTGTTTTCGTTGCCAACATCACCGGGGGCGGTGTACACCGCAGCGCCGGCCGGCAGGCAGCAAAAAACCGCCGCAGCCAACAAACAAGCGGCCGCCCCAAGGCCCCGCCAAAATTTACGCCTCATGGCCCGGCTCCTGCTTAGCTTGCAGCTTTAAAATTTGCGCCTTGGCCAAATTCAACCGCTCCCCGGCCTCCTCCAGCGCTAAAACGGCCGCCTGCTGCATTTCGCCGTTTTGGCGGTTTAATTCCTCTGCCGCGGTTTGCAGGGCGTTTAATTTTTTTTGCAGGCTGCTAAAATCCTTTTGCAGGGCGTCGTTCGTCCGCTGCAGCTCGGTGTTTTCCTGGCTTAAACGGGCGGCGGTGTTGCCAAGCTCCTCGTTTTTTTCGCTCAGCTCGGTCAGCATTTTGCGCTGTTCTGCATTTTTTTGCTGCTGCTTTTGCTCGTAAATGTTATTGAGCTGCGAAAGGTACTCGCAAACATCATTTTTATTAAACCCAAACAGGCCGGTTCTTAAATCCTTTAGTTCCACAGTCGGTTCCCCTTTCATTGCTTTAAAAATTTTTATTTAAAATTAATTTTTTTGCGCTCAATTCGGCCCCATTGCAGCTTTTTTTTGCGGTAGCCAAAAAAAGCCGTTGCCCGCACCCACGCCAACACAAACCTTAGGCAGGTAATTTCAAACAGGCACAAAAAGCAGGCTTTGGCGGCGTCCTTAACCGTTACCTTTAAATCGGAGGTGTACATTCTTGAAAAAAACGCGGTTAGGGAAAGTACACTGCCAAACACCGCGTAAATGAAAAAGAACAGCACCATAAACGGAACATTAATCAGATCCATTACATAGGCCAGCAGCATGGTAAAAACGCCAAAAATTTCAATAAACGGGGAAAGCAGCTCGTAAATTAAAAAATAAAAGTACGAGATGTACCCCACCGCGCCAAACTTGGGGTTAAAAAGCATTTTTCGGTGCTTTAGCATGGTTTGAAACAGCCCCAAATGCCAGCGTTTGCGCTGCTTTTTTAAGTCCCTTAAATTCTCGGGCGCCTGCGTCCAGCAAATGGCGTCGGTGGCGTAGCAAATGCTGTACTTCATGTTGTTTACGGTGCAATATTCGTGCAGCTTTACCACCAGCTCCATATCCTCGCCCATGGTTTTGTTATTGTAGCCACCGGCCGCTATCACAACATCCTTTTTAAACAGGCCAAACGCACCGGAAATAATAAGCGAGCCGTTAAATTTATCGAACATAATGCGCGCCGCCAAAAAAGAGCGGTCGTACTCCAGCACCTGCATGCAGGCAATAATATTTTTAGGCAGCCGGTACTTTTTAACGCGGCAGTTTTCCAGCTCTACATCGTTCGAAAGGCGAATCAGCCCGCCCACCGCCACCACATTGGGTTTTTCTAAAATAGGCTGGGAGATGTTTTTCAGCGAATCGTACTGCAAAACCGAATCGGCGTCCATGCAAATAAAATAGGGATAATTGGCGGCGTTAATGCCCATGTTCAGCGCGTCGGCCTTGCCACCGTTTTTTTTGCGAATAACGGTTAGGGGCACGCGGGTATCGCGGGTTTCAAAAACAAATTCCTCGGGCTGGCAGGCAATTTGCCGCCGTATTGGGCGGGAAACACAGTGCATCGAAAACGCGTCGATCACCCGCTTGGCCGTTTCATCGCGCGAGCCGTCGTCTACCACAATAATTTCGTAGGAGCGGTAATCCAGCGCTAATAAAGACCTTACGGTTTCTACCACGGTAACCTCCTCGTTATACGCCGGCACCACAATGGTAATTGGCACAAAATAATCGTTCGGAAAATAATTTTTAAGGCGTCGGCGGCGGTGGGCCTTATACAGCTCGGAGGAACCGATAATGACCGAAAAAAACAAAAAGGTGGAATACCCGATCATGTAAACAATATAAAATACGCCAACGGCCTTTAAAAAAATGTCAATTGCCTGTATCACGCATGGGCCACCCCCTTTTTTTGTGCGTCTTCCCGCTGCAGGCAGTACCGAATAATTTCGGCGGCGTAGCGGTCGTTTCCGTCTATAATATCGGTTA
>URRK01000083.1 GCA_900550315.1 uncultured Oscillospiraceae bacterium
CTGCGCTAATCCCGGTTTGAAAAGCCGGCATTAAAACAACCGCACTTAGCACCACGCTAAGCAGCACAGCTAATGCTTTACATTTTTGCCTTTTTTTCATATATATTCCCCTTGAATAAAATTTCAGGCTAACGGCCAAAACCCTTAACCCTGCTAAAGTTAAACAATATTTCCATGGAATTTGTATATAGCGCCTATATTGTATTAACCTTTTGCACTATTATTATATAGGTACATTTGAACGCCTAAATGCAGCGCGAACCACAAAGCGCCAAAATGCTTTGCGCCCTTTAACCCTTGTTAAGACGGATCGGTGGTGTAAACGGTTACACTGTACCCGGGCAGAGTGTCGTGAATATTACGCGAAACATTTTTAACAATGCGCGAAACGCCAATAATTTTAGCCTGGGTAGTTGCAACAACATCGCCGGAATTGTAGGTGTGGCGGTAAAAGGTTTTGCGGCCTAACCCTTTTTCAAACTGAACCTGCACCGGAACATCGTCTACGCTATAATTTACCATAATAACGGTATAATGGCCGTCGTTGCGCTTTACACAGGAGATATAAAGGTCGGTGCCCTGCTCTACCTGATAAACGGTGCCGGCACCGGTGTACCGCGTAATTAAGCTGATAGCGTACCAGGGTTTATATGGCACGGTGCTGACCAACGGCGAACGCAACAGCCCGCCCGCCTGCAAACCGCTTTGGAACTCTATTGTATCTCTCGTGTTAGGCCACTGAACATCGGAAAGCGCCCAAAGTATTGCGTGGTCGAACCCGCTGTTTAAGGCGCCTAAATGGGTTGCCGCCTGCGCGATGCCACGAATTGGATTATCCTGTGTTATCAGTCTCTGGGCAAACTTAATATCGCCGTTTAAGGATGCGTTATATTCATCCAGCCAAATTTCTTTGCCCTTGGCCTTAGCCATTTGAACGGTTTTGCCCAAGGTGGTCTCTATATTCTCGTAAAACAAACTTTCGCTGTAATCATTTCCATAAGAATATTGGTGAGTGCCAATAATATCTACATAGTCAGAAAGATTTTCCAGCGTATACTTTGTTAAAATAGAATATTGCTCCGGGTCGGTATATTCAAAATCCCTGGCAAAATTATCGCACGGGCCAACAATTTTGTAGCTGCTGCGCAGGCCGCTGTCCCTCAGGCCGGCGTCTAACGCCTTAACCGCTTCGGCGTATTTTTCGCACAAAATATCGTAATGGCGTTTTTGCCGGGCAGTTGCGTCTTCCGGCAGGGGCGCGGTGCCCTCCGGCGCACTAATGTACTGATAGCTTAAATTGCACTCGGTAAACGCGGTTAGGTATTTTGCATTATGAATTCCGTTGGCTTTAAAGTTCAGTACCGTATCGCACACAAACTTTCTAAAGTTTTTCAGAGTTTTTTCGTAGTCGTCCCCTTCGGTAATGCCGCACCCAACAAAGGTGGTGTAGTCTACGGTTTTGGGGTTGGTGTTTTTCCAGTCACCCCTGTTTGCCAACAGGTGCGAAAGGGCCCAAATGGGTGAAAAAACAACCTCTACCCCGCGTTTTTGCCATTCCTCAACGCCTTTATAAAAGCCTTTTAAAGCCGCGTTTTTTTCAGGGTCCCACTCAAATTTTTGCTGCTGGTAGTTCCAAACCATGCCGGGCCCGTAAAGGGTACGAATACGGCCAACCCGCATAGAGCCGGCAATGCGGTCGTACTCCATTTGCGCCTGCCACTGCTCCATAGGCAGGCGGTTTGCGCCGCTTCCGTCCGGCATGTAAGCAAAGCTCATATGCACGCCGCCAAAGCCGCCGAAATTGCTGTTAATTGGGGTGGAGCCGTTTTGCACCGGCAGCACCTCGTAGGTTACCGCTTCGTCCTCCTCGTCCTCCTCAGGTTCTACAATTTCGTCCTCCTCATCATCTATAATCGGCTCGTTACTGTAAGCCGAATTCCAAACGCTTGAATTTGATTTTGAAGCGGATTTTTTTGGCTTTTTGGTCGAACCTTTTTTGTTGCAGCCGGTTACACAAAAGGATAGTGTTATTGCCAACAACAAACAAATTATTTTAGGTAATTTATTTTTCATTTTGAGCCACCCTTTCTTTGCCAACGGCAACCAAAACCGCCCCCGCCATAAGCAGAATTAGGAAAACAGGAATCATGCTTTTGGGGTCTCCGGTGTCCGGCGTAGTGCCATCCGGGTTACCCGAAACGGCGTAATCGTAAACCTCGACCGTAGGCGTAGGCGCAACGGTTAAATTGGGGTTTTCCTCGCTGCCAAGCGTAAAATTAGCGGCAATCGAAAGCGTTCTAAAAATCTGCGGGTTGTTTAGTTTTAAGGTTTTGCCCGGGTTTTGTACAACTAAGTAAACAATGCCACTGTCGTTTGTAACAAAATCAAAGCTGTAACGCCGCAAATTGCTGCCGGGCGTTACAACGGCGTCCGGCACGCCGGCCACTACTGATTTCATTGGGGTTACGCCGTCAAACGAAAGGTAAACCTTATCCTTAGAATTTTGGGCCGCGGCTGTAACACCAAAGGTGTACTGGCAGTTTTTAGCAACATTCAACTTATAAACGCCGGTTGCGGCGGCCGTTACCTTGCCCAAAACACCAGATTGATAAATTTCGTTATACGGCTCCTCGCAATAAGAAACATTGGTTTGGCGGAACACCCCGGGGCGGTAGGCCTCTAATTTAAAATCGTCAAAATATGCGTCGGGCGTTGTTTTAGCCAAGTTAAAGAAGGTGTTAATTTTTGTTTGGGTGGGCTCGGTTAAAAAATAAACCTCATACTGCACCCACTTGTCGGCCTGTTGGTTAATGCCCCTGGCTTGCAGGTCTAACATAGTAGAGCTGGTTTTAGAATCGGCGTAGACCGAGCAATACGGAAAACGGTTGCCCTTAACCAAATACACCCAAAAAGAAAATTTGTACAAAGTATTTGGCTGTACCGGAATAGAAAATACCATATCGGTACCAACATTGCCCTGCCACAGGGTAGACTGATTCAGGCAAACATTATAATCGTATTCGCCTTTGTAAATGCGCAGTGCGCGCGTTGCCTTACCGTCCCGCGCGGGGGCGTCCTCTATGGCCATGTTGTCCGGCAGCTCAAAGCTGTAGGGACGGCCGTCCTCAAAAGTAATTTCGGTAATATCCTGCGGGGTGGTGTGCACCTTAATGGGGCCAACATTCTCCAGCTTAATGTCGTCAATGTAAATATCGGTATAAACATTTTTGGCAAAGTTTAAGGAAACACCAAGCTTTTGGGTGCTCTCGTTTGTAACAATGTAATGCTCAATTTTAACCCAGGTGCCCTTTTTACGGTTTACGGCTGCGGTAAATTCCTTTTCGTTTCGAGTGCCCTTTTCTGCCCCGTAAAGGCAAATGTAGGTCCAATCCTCCGGGGTTTGGCCGGCGTTATTTTTTTCCTCCACAAACAGCCAGGCCGAAAGCTTGTAGGCTTTTCCGCCCGTAACCGGAATGGCAAAAACCGGGTCGGTTTGCTTGGTTAGGGTTGTGGTTTGGTTAATAACGGTGGTGTTGTTGTACGCCCCCTCTTTTACATGCAGCACATTCGAGGTTTTGCCGTCCCTTGCGTGGGGGGAGGGAATAATTTCAAACTGGGGTTTATCAAAACTATAGGGGCGGTTATCGTCAAAGGTTATCATCTGCTCGGCCTGCGGGCCGTCATAAACCGTTTTTTTGGTTGTTTCAACAATTTCAATATCGTCAATGTAAATATCGGCCGGAACCGTTTTGCCAAAGTTAACGGTTAAGCCAAGCTTTTTGGTATTGGCCCCGGTTTCAATGTAAAATTCTACCTTTACCCACTGGCCCTTGGCACCGTTAATGGTGCTCATAAATTCGTTAGAATTGCGTTCCTCGTTTGAGGCGGCCGCGTAAAAATAGGCCGCACCAATGTTCGGGGTATTGCCGCCCGCCGGCGTTTTTTCGCTAAGGTAAACCCAGGCCGAAACCAAATACGGCTGATTGGGCTTAGCGGGCACCACAAACGCCTCGTCGGTTTGGGTGTAAAGCGTTGTGCCAATGTTTAAAACGGCGTCCTTCGTGTAGGTGCCGGCGGCAAGCTTTAGGGCTTTAGAGGCTGCCCCGTTACGGGCCGGCGCCGCATTGGTTATGCTGTAGCCGGAAAACTTGATCTCGTAGGGACGATTATCGTCAAAAGTAATGCTTTCTTTAGCTTGCGGATTATTATAATCGTAATATTTAAATTTTTCGGTTTCGGTTAGGGTAATGTCGTCAATATAAACATCGGCCGAAACAGTTTTGGCAAAGTTAAAGGTAATGCCAACCTTGCGAACCTCGGTTTCGTTGGTAAATTCCGGCTCAAAATTAGCCGTAATTTGCACCCACTTACCCTTTTCGGCATTCAGCTGCGCCCCAAAATCTACATCCTTACGGGTTACGCTTGCAGTGCTGCTGGCTTTGTAGGCTAAAATAACCGCAGCATAATTAATATCGGCGGCATTTGCGGGTACATAGGCCCAAAATTTAAGCAAATAGGCCTGCCCCGATTTTACCGGTATAGCAAAAACCATATCGGTTTGATTATAAAGGGTTGAATTAATATTAACAACTGCGTTTTTGTTGTAAACGCCGGGGCCAACCTTTAAAGCCTTAGAGATTTTAGAATCTTTTTCCGGCGCGTTTTCGGCCACGCTAAAGGCGGGGTGGTCAAACTCGTAGGGGCGGGCGTCGTCAAAGGTAATGCTTTGCTGCTGTTTGGGTTCGCCGTAGGTTTCAAACTCCGAAACCTGAACAATTTCAATATCATCAACATACACGGTGCCCTTTAGCGAAGGGCCAAAATCTACACTTAAGGCTACCGGGCGAACCGTTTTGCCGCTTTCGCCCGCAAAGCTGACCTTAAAATAAGTTACCACCTGAACCCACTTGCCGGGGTTGGCGTAAAGCTTTTCGGCAAAAGATTTTCGCACCGTGCCGGCCGAGCCGTCGGCGTTCATTTTATTATAACGATAAGTAAGGTCGGCAACAGCGCTTGCAGGTGCGCCGGTAACGCTTTCATCTAACTTTACCCAGGCCGAATAGCGGTAACAGGCATTATTGGTAATTTTGTAGCCGGCAAAATAAGGGTTTTTGGTGCTGCTGGGTGTTCCTGCTAACGATTGATTTTGGTTTATTGTTGTGGTAACCGTTGGGTTCACGGCACCATTAATTTTCAACACGTTGCTTACCGTGCCCTGCGGCCCGGCAATTGCTTCGAAAGAAAATTTTTCTTTTCTTTTTTGCTCGGTTGCGTTTCCGTTTGGAATGTAGCGGTCTATACTCTCGCCGTCATCAAAATTAATTACATAGGGCACATACGACTCGGCCGAAACGGTTTCAAACAAACCCGCAACAGCCGAAAGCAACATAACGGCGCTCAATAATAAGCTTGTTAATTTTTTCATGCAAAGAATTCCCCCAATCCTAGTTAATAAACAAACCAAGGTTACCAATTAGATTTTGCTTACGCCGGTTTACAGCAATAAGCAGGTTTTTGGTGTGAACGGTTTTGCGGGCAGGCAAAGCCCAAAGCGCAAGGGCCTACGGGCTTTGCCCCCTAAGGTTAAAATGCCAAGTTAAAATATTTACCAAAATGGCCCCGCGACGCCGGCAATATTAATTAATAATCGTCGGCATCGCCGGTGGTGTCAATGGGGGTGTCGTACCCGCTTGTATTCAGCACCTGGTTATCTAACTGATTACTATATGCAAGCTCAATAAAAGGTGTAACATATTTTTTCATGATTGTTCCTCCTGTGCCGCATACCGTTATTGACCCTGAGCCGGGTAGCATTTATCGTATGCTTCTTTAATTTCTGCTACCTCAAGCTTTGCGTTTACATAGGCCGTGTCATCTGGATTGGCGGTTTCATCGTTTAAAATTTCGTTCATTACGCCAAATACCGAGGCCGAGCCCGCTACGGCATCGCCGTAAAAATACTCGTAAGCTTCACCGGATTTTGTGTAGTTTCTTAACACAATATACGGGCGTACATAGTACTCGGCACCCCAAACATTGTAGTTCATTTCGCCGTTAGATTTTACGCCAATGTTGGTTAAAGCGGCGGTGTAAACAATGCTGCCGTCCTCGTTTTTGTCAAAAACCAAATCGGTGCCGGTGCTTTTTACAAAGGCGCGGCCAATGTAAATATTTTTGCCGTCAACCGTATTTTTGGTGCCGTCGGCAAAATAATCTACGCTGGTGCCGGCGTCAACATTTCTTTGCAGGGTGGTTAGGCAGCCGTACTCTACCAACCCGTAGCCGGGTAGGGCAGCTTGCAATGCGTCACGGTTTAGTGATACCTTAAAGCGCAGCGCCTGCGAAACCTCGCCAGCCTCTTTTCTAATTTGAACCGTTGTAGGCGCGGCAAAGGCGTTTGCAACCGTTTGGGTAACATCGGTTAGGGTAATGTCATCTAAATAAACATCGGCCGCAACGGTTGTGCCAAAGTTAACCGTAACGCCCACCTTGTTGCTTTGCGCCTTAAAGGTTTTGCTAACGGTAATCCAGTTGCCGTAATTTTCGGTGTTGTTTAAAACACCGCCAATATCTACCGCTTTCGACTGGGCAGAGCCCTTGCCGTAGCCGGCCATAATGGCAGAATAGCCAAATTGGTTCTCATGACTTGGTACATACACCTTAGCCGAAAGCACATAGGAATTGCCCGAAATTACCGGGACGGCAAAGGCTGGGTCGGTTTGGGCGTTTAAGGTGCTGTTAATGTTAATAACCGCGTTTTTGTTGTAGGTGCCGGCGGCAATTTTTAAAGCGTTAGAGGTACCGTTTGGTACCTCGGCAGCATTGACAACCGAAAATGCACTGCGGTCAAAACTGTAGGGGC
Organism: uncultured Oscillospiraceae bacterium; assembly: GCA_900550315.1. Lineage (GTDB taxonomy): Bacteria > Bacillota > Clostridia > Oscillospirales > Acutalibacteraceae > UMGS1279. Next base: position 6,863 of record URRK01000083.1, read on the forward strand.
GGTTATCGTCAAAAGTGATTGTTTGAACCGTCTCGGCCTCGCCAAACTGCTTAATTTCGGGAATCTGCACAATTTCCATGTCATCCATGTACACGGTGCCGGCCAGCGTAGTACCAAAGCCAACGCTTAAGGCTACCGGACGAACAGTATTGCCGGTTTCGCCCGTAAAATTAACCGTAAAATAAGTTACAACCTGGATCCATTTACCTGGGTTGTCATAAAGCTTATCGGCAAACGGCACTGTAACTGTGCCTGCAGAACCGTCGCTGTTCATTTTGTTGTAACGGTAGGTAAGTTGCGCCCCGGTTGGCTTTGTGGTAACAGATTCATCCAGCTTAAACCAAGCCGAAAAACGGTAGCTTGAATTGTTAGTAATTTTGTAGCCGGCAAAATA
>URRK01000084.1 GCA_900550315.1 uncultured Oscillospiraceae bacterium
GGCCCCGCAAGGTACAACTGTACTTTGCGGGGCCGGTTTGTTATATTTTGCTTAGGCGTGCGGTGTTCAACTTTTTCCTGCTTAAATTGTTAGATTTTGCCCCTACCTGTGTAAAACGCCGGCTTTAAAAAGAAATTTTAAGGTCAAGCATTTTAAAAAGCCGTGGAAACCGGTTAGGATTACCACGGCCTTGCCGCACTGCCCTTAATTTTTTAAACTCTGCAGCTCAAAACGACGCCTAAAGGAGCCGGTTTTCCCTTTAGGCTGCGGTGGGTAAAGCAGCAGTAATTAACACTTTGCCACCATAAGACCGATTTTTGGAGCTATTCTGCACTTTTTGGCAGCAGGCGGGTTTTAAAGCAAACGCTGGCCCCGGGCTTTAGTACCGGGCAGTTTGGCGTGTTTAACCCGTTTACGCTGCCGCAAAGCGGCTCCAGGCAAAGCAGGCCGCTTTGTCCGCCGGCGTTAAAAAGCACCCAGTGGGTAAACGGGCCAAACACGGTGTACTTAAAATTGCCAACGGTGGCGGTGCGCCCGGCTGCGGTGTAGTAGCCCGAAAGAACCTGCCCCTCCGGCTTGCAGCCTAAAACAAAGCGCTGCTCGGCCTTAGAAAGCGGTAACAGCCGCCCGGTTGGCAGATGGTTTAAATCTTTTTCCTGCAATTGGGCCAGCGGCACCTTAAAAAGCCTTGGCGCGCAAAAGGTGGTGTGCAGCCCAAAGGTGTAGGGCATTGGCGCCTTGCCGGTGTTTTTTAAGGTGTAGCTTTGCCAAAAGGCCTTGCCGCAAATTTGGTAGGTTACGGTAAGGGTAAAGGCAAAGGGGTAAACCGCGCCGCGGTTGCGGTAATAAAGCTCTACCTTGTCTTGCGCTGCTTTGCGCACCGTAAAGGGGGCGTTGTAAAGGCTACCGTGCAGGTTGGCGCCGGTGGCCGGCTCTGTAACCGGCAGGGTGTAGGTTTGCCCGTTAAAGCAAAAGCGGCCGTTTGCCGTGCGGTTGGCCGGCAGCAAAATGGGGCTGCCGTGCACAAAAGGGTTGTTTTGCAGGCTTTTGGGGCTGTTTGCGGGCAGGTAAACCGGTTTTCCGTTGTAGCTAAGCCAGGTAAGGTTGGCGCCAAGGTGGGGGGTAGCCTTGGCCAACCAACCGCCGCTTTTTAAAATAACAGTGCTCATTTTTAATTTTTAGCAATTTGCCGAAAGGTATAAACGGCAAAATCGTTCGGGTCTAATTGCTCGGCTTTGCGAATACAAATTTCGGCCTCGCTGTATTGGTTTAGCCCCCAAAGAGCAAAGGCTTTAAGCGTGTAGCCCGCCAGCAGGTTGTGCTTTTCAATATTAAGCTCAAAGGGCATGGGGCTGGGGGAGCCAACGCCGTAGTAGGTGCGCAGGTCTTTGTTATTAATAAGACCTTGCGCCGTTTGCAGCATTTCGTTTAAAACCTGCTGCGCTTGGTCGGTCTTTCCAAGCTCCTGCAGGGCCAGTGCCCGAAACAGCGAAATTTCTGAAACCGCGGCCTTGTATTCGGCAGCCTTTTCAAAGGCGGCGGTTTGCTTTTCGCCCTTGCCGTACAGCTTGCCCAAATAATAGTAAATGTGGGCCTCCTGGTTAAAAAATGTTTTGGCCTCGCCGTACGATTTTGGCATATTAATGCCGTTTAAATAAATTTGTTCGGCCTTTTTTAGCTGCCCGCTTTCGGCCAGCTGGTTGCCGTAAAGCACATGCATCCAGGCGTGCTGCTTGGTTAATTTGCCCTCGCCGCCCTCGTAAATGTGAAAGTGTTTAGCTGCCGCCAGCTCAATGGCCTTAGCGTAGTTGCCTTGCTGCGAAAGCAGGGTAATTTTGTCTAAATAGCAGTCGTCCCGCTGGGCCAAAAGTTCGGGGTACTGCTCGTAAACGGCCAACCGTTTTTCAATGGGGGCATTGGTGTTTTTTAACAGCTGTTGGTACTCTAACAGCAGGCGCGGGTCGTTTGGGCGGTAGGTTAAAGCGTTTTGCATGCAGCGCAGGGCTTCGGGGCCGTTATGCTCGCGGTCAAACCGATAAAGCGCCAAATTGCGCCAGGCCTTGCCGTGCGTAGGCGTTTGTCGCAGGCAGCTTTGCCAGCACGCGGCGGCTTTTTCGTAGCAAAAACGGTCGTAATAAAGGCAGCCTAAGTAGTAGTTGGCGTTGGCGCTGTTTGGTCTTTCGGCGGCGTATTGCAGCACGGCAATATCGGCCAAATCGGCCGGAAAACAATAGCCCGTTTCGGCCTGTTCGGCTTTGGTTAAATAATCCTCCCGGCCGGTAAGGTAGGCTAAATAGTAGTTTACCAGCGGGTGGCTTTGCTCGGCAAACGAAAGGGCAAATTCGGCGTCCTTTAAAAAACCGGCTTTCATGTAGTCCCGCGCAACATCCAGCAAATTTTCGGCCTTGGCGGCAAAGGGGGCAATTTTTGCGGTAACATCCTCAAAATGGGTGTACTCTATTAGGGCAAAAAGGTCTAATAAATCGTCGTTCACGCCATCCTTTGCGCTTTGGGCGGCGCTGGGGCTGCCTAATTTGCGTAAAACGGCGGTTTTAAGGTTGTGCGCCTTGGTGTGCCCCTTGTTTAAGCCAATAGATTCCTCTAATTTTTCCAGCGCGGCGGGGTAATCGCCGTTGCGGCAATCTAAGCAGGCTAATTCAAACAGCGCGGCGCTGCGGTGCGGGTAGTTCCAAGCGGCACGGTATAAAATGTTGTACGCCTCGTTGTAACGGCCTAAAAATTCCAACGCTAAGCCCTTTAGGTAAAAGGCCTCGGTATCGGCCGGGTGCTCGTTTCGGTCGGTCAACCGCTCAATGGCTTTATTGCTGTAAGCAAGGCTTTCTTTAAAACGGCCGTTTTTTAACGCCAACCGGGCCATAGAGGTGTTGCAGCGAATATCGCCCGGGTCGCGGCGCAGGCCCTCGGTGTAATAATCCTGCGGCTTGTAGTTGTGCTGCTTATACTGCTCTAAGTGAAAACCGTTTATGTAAAGCTCCTCTACGGTTTGGTACTCGGCCGGGCGCTTTACGGGCTGGCGCACTTTAATGGGTTGCTTTTGGCCGCGGCGGTAGGGGGTGTAGGCAACCAGCTCTTTGCCCTCGGCGCTTAGCAGCGCTACCTTAACGCTGTGGATATTGGTTATTTTGGCCGCAACGGTTTTTTGGTAAACGGTTGTGGGGTCTAAATCGGTTGTTTCGGCAAACAGTTCTTTACCGTTTTCGGTTACTCTTACGGTGCAGCCTTTAAAGGTGCCGGTAACATTAAAACCAATGTAAAGCCCGTTTTCGCGCGGCTCTACATTTACGGCGGCGTCAATGGTGGCGTTTTTAATTTCGCCAATTTCCCGTACCGGGTACCAGTATTGCTCAAACTCGCGGGTTTCGTACGGGGCAATCCAGGTAAAATCGGGCTGGTTGTCGGTGTAAACGCCGGTCATCAGCTCAATGTACGGGCCGTTTTTATCGGTTAAATTTGAGCACCACATATCGCCAAAATCGCCAATACCCCAGTGCCACATCTTTTTACCCGGAGAAATGTGGTGGTTGGCAACCGTTGCAATGCCTTTTTTCAGCCCGGTATCGTAGCCCGAAATAAAATCCATATCCGATTGCCCTTGCGAAATAAGGTAAGAGGATGGCACCTTTACGGCGCTGTAATGCGAAAGGTCGGTGCCCTTGCCAAAATTGTAGGGACGCGCGGTTTTATAAACGCCCTTGGCAATGGGCCACTCCAGCACGGCGCGGCGGTCATGGTCGTTTACCCATTCGCAATCGGGCGGAAAAACGGTGCGGTAGCCGTTGTTTACCGGAACGGCCAAATTGGCCCACCACATAAACACCTGCGGCAGGGCGGTGCGGTTGTAAAGGCGCACCTTGGCTTTAATGTAGCTGCGGCCCTTATCCAGCGTAATGCCGGCCATGCCCTTCATGCGGCCAAAAGGCTCTACCTCGCCCGTCCAAACCGTTTTGCTGCCGTCTTTATTCTCCTGCACGGTGGCCTCTAACGGCATAAAGGTTGTGGGGCGGTGGTGCTGCGGCCAGTTAAATTCAATCCCGCCCGAGATCCACGGCCCTGCCAGGCCAACCAGCGCCGGTTTTACCACCTCGTTGTAATAAATAAAATCGTACTGGCCAATTTTATCTAACCCGCGCAAAATTTTGCCGCCCAGCTGCGGGGCAACCTGCGTTTTAATGTACTCGTTCTCCAGAGTATAAATTTCGTACTCCACATCGGTTTTTTCATCGCTGATCCCATCGCAGTAGGGAATGGGGTACACCCGGCCAGAAGCGCCCTGGTAGGGCTTGTTCTCAAAAAACATGGGCAACTCGTGCGCTTTTTTGGGAATGTAGGTTGGAATCTTCATTCCGTGCTTTTTACAACTAACATCTGACATAATAAAACGGCCTTTCATATAAAATCTTTTGCCTTTTATATTGTAGCAGGAAACGGCGCAAGATAACAGACAAAAAAACCTGTAAAAAGTTACAGGTTTTTCTGCTTGTCGGCGGGGGCAGATTATAGTATAATAATAGTAGAAATTAAGTACAAGGCGGCACGGTGCTTTGCAATTTGGTGTGTTTTAGGCACTTTTTAAGCCCGGTGCTTTAGCCGTCCAAAATTTTAGCTGTAAGGCCTGCGCCAAGGCTGTTTTAGGGGGAATAAATTTGGTTTCAATTTTAACAGAGCCGGCTTACGGCAACAGCATGTGGTGCAAGGTGCTGCTGGCCAGCCTAACCGATTGCTTAAAACAAAAGCGTATTCCCTTTTGCGAGGTGTTTGAGGAGCTGCCTGCCGGGTGCGACTGTGTTTTTATTATTGCCGCAAACTACAATTGGATTAAACAAACGCTTTGCTGCTTAAATGCGGCTGGTATTAAGCCCATTTTGCTTTGCAACCAGGCCGAAAACATTACCGGCTACAGCTACAGCTGCGTTTGCTCTGACATTGTTGGCTCTATGCGGTTTTTATTGCAGGAACTAAAAGCCGAGGGCAAAACCAAGGTGGCGTTGTACGGCGTGAACACCGAATCGATTTCGGATATTGGGCGGGTAGACGGCCTGTTTGCCCTAAAACAGGGCCAGTTAGATTCGCTGCGCGTTTTTGTAAACAAGGGCTCGTTAAACGAGTGTTTTAAAAGCTTTTACTCGGTACGGGAGGAGTACGACGCCGTTATTTGCACCAACGATTTTGCCGCGATCTCGCTTATTCGCAACCTAAAGCAAAAAGCGCCCGAAATTTTGCCGCGCCTTAAAATTTTCAGCTGCTCGCAAACCAATTTTTCAGCCTACTACCAAAAAGAAATTACCACGGTGAACATGAACTTTGAGCATTACGGCAAAGCTGCGGTTTTTATTTACGAAAAGCTGAAAAATCACCCCTATATGTCGGGCATGACGATTACGATTAACTGGAACACGGAGGAGAATAAAAGCGCGCTTTCGGCTCCGGTTTTGTTGGGAAAAATTGATGCCACGGATGTTTTTTACGCCGACCGGGAAATGCGGGAGATGATTTTAGTAGAGCAGATTTTAAGCATGAGCAGCAAGACCGACCGCATTATTTTAGACCAGCTGGTAAACGGCGCCACCATTGAAAAAACCGCCCAGCAGTGCTTTTTAACCGGGAGCGGCGTAAAGTACCGTATTAAGCGAATTTTGCAGGCGTGCGGGTTAGAGAACAAAACCGCTTTAACCACGCTGCTGCAAACCTACCTTGGCCCGGCCGGCAGCCGGTTTTATTTAAGCTTTTAAGGCGTTGCCCAACCCCTTGGGGGCGTTAGCGGCGGGCCAAACCAACCGCGCCGTTAGGGGTGCCGGCGGGCCTTTGCCGGCTTGCTATGATGAAAATTTTTCGTGTAATATTTTTGAAGTACGCTATAATATATACGATACTTGCATAGGGAGATGCCGGTATTATTAAGCTTTGCTTAACAACTTTTATAAGGGAGAACTGTTTATGAACACATCTGAACTGAAAAAACTTCTTGAAAGTATGTCGTTGTAGGAAAAAATTGGGGAGCTGCAGCAGCTTTCCGGTCATTTATTTAGCAAAGACTCGTTTATAACCGGGGTTTTGTCAAAAGAAAATCTTACAGAAACAGACCTTGTACTTTGCGGGTCTGTAATCAATGTTTATAATCCGCAAGAGGTTGTTCGAATACAAAAAGAGCATATCGAAAAACATCTTCATCATATCCCTCTCCTGTTTATGGGGGGATATTATTCACGGCCACAGCACAATTTTTCCAATTCCTTTGGCGCAGGGCTGCTCCTTTGACCCCGATGTGGTGTATGAAATTTGCAAAAACACCGCAAGGGAATCGTGCGTGAGCGGCGTGCAGGTTACCTTTTCACCAATGGTAGACCTTGTTCGTGACGCAAGGTGGGGAAGGGTTAACATACACTGAGTTTGAATACGGAGAAATTGAACTGGATAAAAGTGAAATTGGACCTGATGATGAAGTTACGGCAGGGGTAACGGTTAAAAATATTGGGGAACGTGCCGGAACCGAAACGGTACAGCTTTACATTCGCGATAGGTATGCGAGCGTTTCCAGCCCATTGAAAGAACTGAAGGGATTTAAAAAGGTTGAGTTGCGAGTGGGTGAACAAAAAGAGGTAACCTTTAAGATTAACATTAATATGCTTAAATTTTATAGTGTAGATTTAGATTACATTGCTGAGCCCGGAGAATTCCAGGTTTTTATAGGGGGTAACAGTAAAACGCAAACCTTTAAATCCTTTTTTCTTGTGTAAATTTTTGTTAAACGGGTTTTTATCAATAAAGCAGCTGTCGCGCTTTTTAGGCGGCAACTGCTTTATTGTTTGTAATTTGTACGAGTTTTAAAATCTCCAAGGCAGAAAGGCGGCTAAAATTGCCGTTTAGGCGGGTTAAAAGGTCTAAACAGGGTTGATTGCGCTCGGCAGAAAATTTAAGGTATTGTTCCGGGCTCCAAGCTATATCGGTCTTTCCTTAAAATAATGCTCGTGTTTTAAACTTAAACGAAAGTTGAGAACCTCTCGTCCCTTTTGGTATA
>URRK01000085.1 GCA_900550315.1 uncultured Oscillospiraceae bacterium
CTACAGTTGTGATCGCCGCACTCAACCTCGCCTTCCCGATGCCCGTCTTAAAGGGGCGTGATGTAGATGAATATGCCGCGAACAATGTTGTCCTAATTATCTTAAAAAGAAAAATCATTACAAATGAGCATCGCAGCCCCGCACCTTTTGAATGAGGTGCGGGGCTGCAGTTTTGTACTGTAAAAACTATTTTAATCGGAAATAGCTGGTGCTTTTCCCTTTGCCCTCTTTTTTCAGTTCACCGTCTGCCACAAGTTTGCGCAAAGCGCCCTCTATGGAGCTGTCGCTGAGGGTCAGGCAGAGTTCACGGATATCCTGCTTGTTGAACCGCCCAATTTTGTTTTCGATTGCTCGGCGCACCATTTCAAGTGCGGGCAGTTTGGTTTCCACAAGCGCTACCCGCTCATCCAGGTCCTTATACGCTGCCAAAATCGTTCCGAGCAGATACTTGATAAAGGGCAGAGCATTTTCCGTCCCTTCGTACCGGCCGCTTTGGGGCTGCGCCGGCGCACCGTAATACAAATCTTTGTTTTTGGCAATCTTGGCTTTAAGCAAAATATACTTACCTACGAAAAACCGTTTTGGTATAAAAGCAGCATGACAAGCAAGTCGGCTTATTCTGCCATTTCCTTTTTACTCAACCGTTACCAGGCCGTCCTCGGAAACGGTGATCTTCATACCGTCCTTAACATAGGCAAGGAATTCCTCGCCCAATTTGTCAATAACCGGCATATTTTTGCCTTCCAGCCACACATCGGAGAGAATTGCTCCGGCGGCGGCAAGCGAATCAATGGGTTCGGAAAAAAGCATACACGCCGGGTTGCGTCCCATAGAGCAGGCGCAATACAGCACCAATCCGCCCGTTGTTGAGCCAATGGTGCGCGGCAGGCACAGGGCCTTGCCCAGCATCTGTTTTCCGTAAAGGTCGGGGTTGTTTTGGTCGCCGCAGGTGGCTTTCTTGTCGCCAAATTGCAGCGCCTTTTGGAAGGACGCAAGCGTGTTCAAGCCACCGTGGGAAACCAGCGCCTGAGCAGTTACATTTCCTGCCGCAACAACTCTGCCTTGAAAAGTCTTTTTCATGCCTTGCTTCCTCCTTTTGTAATCTGCTCAAGAATTTCGTCGTCGGTGTAGTAGCGTGCGCTCGTGTAGGTGCGCAGTTTATTGCTGGAGGTAATTACCGGCATGCTGGTGCTAAGCGGGTTATTCATGTACATCAGCGGGCAGATGTAGCTGGTAATAACGCCGGTTTTTTCCAAGCGGGCGGCATAGGGCGTGCTTTGAAATTTTTTCAGCACAGCAGGGGCCGCGGTAAAAACGGTTGGAATAACCACACGGCTGTTCCCGGCGGCTTTTAGAGCTTTCTCTACACGATGCGTCCAGGAAATCAGCTGCTCCAGGCTCATGTGCGGGCAACCCATAAAGCAAAGCTTTGGCTTGGCATTTTTCTTTTTCCAAATTACGGGGTAGCTGTCGTAAACGCGCTGAAGTTCGGCATCATCAATTACATAAACCTGCGCGTCCTCCCGCACAAGTTCCTGTCCGTATTTAACCGCCTCCGGCGTAAGATTTTCCACATGGTACAGGCCAACCGCGCCATTAGAGGCGGTTGCCGCACCAAAATCCTTTAAATAGGTCTTGGCGGCATCGTCCAGCGTTCCGCCCAGCCACCGGTCAAGACCGCGGATAAAGGGCACATCCTCCATAACCTTCATTCCAATGGCAGAGCCAAGCAGCTGCGCCTCCGGCTTTTTCGTTGTGCGAACTTCAACAATCCAGCTGGCACGCCGTCCATCGTCCTTTAAAAGGCCAAAAGACGGAACATAGCCGACAATTGAGCCCATGAGGTCAATAATGCCGGAATTGCGGTTACAGCGCGCGCCAAGCACGGAGTTTGCATAAACTACCGCTGACGATTCCGACCACGAAAGAACCTCCCCAAAGTTGGGCGTATTGCCAACCTCATCCATATAGCAGGTGCAGGTAAAGGCGTCCGGATCCATTAAACCAAGTTTGCCCAACTGCTTTTCATAGTAATCCTGCCGCGTATACATAAAATGATTGAACACAAAATTTTGCAAAAAACTGCTGGGGACCTTTGGGTCCAGCGGCCGCGGGTCGGCAGAAAACTTCTGCGCGGAGATCGCACCGGCCTCAAGCAGCTGCTCCATTAGATGATAAACCGGGCCAAGGGCCTTAAGGCCAAAAGAGGTTACCAGATGGTTATACTTGCTGGTTACAGGAACCATTTCATCTGCACCAAACAGCTCGCCGTAACGAATGAGCGTTTGCATAACCTTCGCCATGGTTTCACCCCGGGATCCGTTTAAAATTTCCTGCTGCTCCGGTGTAAGCTTCATTTGATATTCCATTGCTGCCCATTCCTTTCTTAAATTTTCATTGCCGCTTCATAGGCGTCCCAAACAACGCTGCGCAAATTTCCAACCTGGCGGCAGTCGCCAACAAGCCGGGCCTTTTTTGCCCCCGGCACCGGGGCCGAAAGGTAGCCCGCACAGGAAATTACGCTGTCGCAGGGAATTTCCAGCTCTTTTCCGCCCTTTTCGGTGCAAAGAATGCTGCCGTTGCGCACCTCTTTTAAGGTTGTTTGAAGATAAACAGGCACCTTATGCAGCGCAAACCACTCGCGCAGATAGGAGGAATTTGCAAGACAGACGCCCTTTTGACTGATCAGATCGTCCTTCATTTCAACAATCACGGGCTTTTTACCCTGTAGTGCAAGCTCGTAGGCAATTTCCGAGCCGGTCAAGCCGCCGCCAATAACGGCAACGGTTTCCCCGGTTGGCGCGCCGCGAAGGTATTCGCACGCCTCAATCATTTTTTCAAAACCGGGAACACGGCGCAGAATACGCGGCACTGCACCGGTGGCAACAATAACGGGGCAGCCTTTAAATACCGAAATGTCCTGCACTTCCTCGTTCAGATGCACTTCAATTCCCAGTTTTTCCATTTGGCGGCGGTACCAAGCAAGCAGATCGCGCAGCTTGCCCTTGTAGGATTCGGCACTGGCCGCAATGAAAGCGCCGCCGAGCTCGCCGTTTTTTTCATGAATAATCGGATGGTGCCCGCGCAGTTTGAGCACCCGGGCGGTTTCCATACCGCCAATGCCGCCGCCAATAATATGCACCGTTTTGGGAGAGGTCGTTTGGCGAATGTAATGCTTGTTCCACTGCATGGTTTCCGCATTAACGGCACAGCGGGCAAGGTGCAGGCTGTCCGAAAGGTCCTGATCGTTCGGAACGCCTTTGTAGTGACACATATTGAAACAGCCGTTGTGGCAGAGTATACAGGGGCGGATGTCCTCTTCCCTGCCCTCCTCCAATTTAACGATCCACTGCTGATCGGCAAGAAAGGGGCGGGCAAAACCGGCACCGTCAAGCTGCCCTGCCGCAATGAATTCCGCCGCCGCACGGGGGTCCAACCGTCCAGCACAAATTACGGGAATATCTACAAATTTTTTAATATGTTCAACATCGGAAAGGTTGCAGTTTTCCGGCATATAGACCGGCGGATGCGCCCAGTACCAGGCGTCATAGGTGCCGTTGTCACAGTTCAGGCAGTCATAGCCCGCATCCTGCAAATATTTTGCGGCGCGTTCAGACTCTGCCATATCGCGGCCCGCCTCAATATAATCCTCCCCGGGCAGGGCGCCTTGGCGGAAGCCTTTGGTTTTGGAAAGCACACTGTAGCGCAAAGAAACGGGAAAATCCTTACCGCAGGCCTTTTTAATTGCCTGCACAATTTCTACCGCAAAACGATAACGGTTTTCAAACGAACCGCCATATTCGTCGGTGCGTTTATTAACATACGGCAGCGTAAACTGATCAAGAAGGTACCCTTCGTGCACGGCATGCACCTCAACGCCGTCCACGCCCGCCTCCTGCAATAGCTTCGCACTCTGTGCAAAGGCGTCAACAAAGCGGTGAATTTCCTCCACCGTCATTTCCCGGGAGGGCACCTTGTCTGACCAGCGGTTTGGCGAGGGGCTGGCCGTTGCGGTAATTTTATCAAGATCCATAAAAGGCTTGCTGACAACACGCAGGAATTTGTTGGTGTAAAGGTCCTCCATCATTTTGCTAATGGTAAAGGAACGGCCAAAGCCCGCCGTCAGCTGCACAAAAAGCTTTGCGCCGGTTTTGTGAAATTCCGGCATCCACTTTTTTAAATCGGCAAACATTTTTTTGTTTTTGTGCAGCCACTGGCCGAACATGGGGTTGTAAACCGGCTGGCAACCGGGCATAACCAGGCCGGCGTTGTTCTTGGCAACTTCTAAAATAAAACGCGCGCCTTCCTTGTCAAAATGGTTCTTTTCCATCCAACCGAACAAATCGGTTCCGCCCATACTGGTTAAAACAAAACGATTTTTAATTTCACAGTTCCCAATTTTCCAGGGAGTAAACAGCGGGGAAAGACTTTGATCCATTGCGATCGACCTCCTTTATTCTACTAAAAATATTTTACCATGAGCAGCCCGAAAAGACAAGACCCAAAAGGCAAGTTTCGCAAAACCGGTTCCGGCGTTTTGGGGCGCCGCCGGCTTTTCATTCGGTGCAGAACAAAAATTGAAAGCGGCAAAAAATTGGGGCGACAAAGCCGCCGAATACGAAAAAAAGCTGCTAAGCTGCATTGAAGCCGTTGACGGCACCGCGCTGTTTTACGAAAACGCTCCTGTTTTAGCGGCCTACCACGCTATTTCGGGCGGAAATACAGAGTCGGCCGAAGTTGTTTGGGGCAAGGCTTACCCCTATTTAGTACCCTGCGTTAGCACCGGGGATCTGCTAAGCCCCGACTACCTAAGTGAAGTAAAGCTGAGCACCGACGATTTTAAAGCAAAGCTGCAGGCACTTGGCTGTAAGCCGGAGGAGGACGCCGCCGCCTACATTGGCGCCGCTAAAAAAAGCAATTCCGGTACCGTGATTCAGTGGACCCTTTGCGGAAAAGCCCTAACCGGCGCCCAGCTTAGAACCGCCTTTAACCTGCGCAGCGCTAATTTTGATTTAACCTTTAAAGACGGCCAATTTTACTTTGCCGTTAAAGGCTACGGGCACGGCGTTGGCATGAGCCAGTACGGCGCAAACTACTTAGCCCAACAAGGCAGCGGATTTGCCGAAATTTTAAAACACTACTACCCCGGCTGCAGCCTGCAGCAAACAAAATAATACCGTAATTTAAAAAGCCAAAAAGGCGCGACCACCGTTGAACAAAGCAGGCCGTGCCATTTTCTTTTTACCTTTTGTTATAATTTCCCCTTTTTCACCCAAAACCGCCAGTAAAGACAGTCCTAAAAATCATAACCACCCGTCAAACGGGTGGTTTGCACAAGGGCTATAAGCCCATAATACCGACCCGCGTCTCAAGGCGCGGGCTTTCTCTTTGTTCAAGCCTTAGAGTCTTTGCCACTTTGGCTACCCCTAAAGGGGTTAGCTAAATGGGTCTGCGTATTCTCTAACGCTTAACTTATCCAATGCAATATCTGCTTTCTCTTGATCCTGGATATATTTCTTTATGGTGCTCTCATTTAAGCCTACGGTTGAAACATAATAACCTTCTGCCCAAAAGTGTCGGTTGCCAAACTTATACTTTAAATTTGCATGTTTATCAAACATCATCAATGCACTTTTGCCTTTCAGATATCCCATAAAACTTGATACGCTCATTTTTGGCGGTATACTTAAAAGTATGTGCACATGGTCTGGCATCATATGTCCCTCTATTATCTCTACTCCTTTGTATTTGCACAGCGTTTTTATAATCTCCCGCAAATCTTTCCGGGTTTGGTTATATATTATTTTCCTGCGATATTTCGGAACAATGACGATATGGTACTTGCATAACCATTTTGTGTGTGATAAACTATTTGTGCTATTAGCCATTAAAATTCTCCTTTCGTAGTTCTCTAAGACTTGAACAACCTTATTGTACTACTTTGGGGGATTTTTTTGTATGGCAACCGATTCGCACCCGCATAGCAGGTGGTTCTTTGTTTCGGACGTTCCGTCCTCAACCCGGCTAAAGCCATAAACTGTGGCGTGCAAGCCGTTTTCCGTCTTTCGCGCCATTCATCATTTTGCTTTTATACCGCTCTTTAGACTTTACACATAATCTTGTAAAGACAGCAACAATTCGACAAAATTTTGAAGTTGTAGAGGATGAAGTGGTTTTGTTTGCAATTAAATATATGCACTCAGAGCCGCTGGGAACTGTAACGGTAAAGAACACGGCTTCAGCTCTCGGTACAACTCCGAAAACGCTTATAAACCGTTTCACAAAGGCGCTCGGAATAACGCCTTACGCTTACTATAAGCAGCTGCGCACAAGAATTGCCGACCAAATGTTGCAGCGCGGCGCAACATTTGAAGCGGCAGCCGAATATGTAGGTTATTCGGAAGCTGCAGCACTTATTCACGCAATGAAAAAACAATAAGTGCGCTTTTCAAAAATTGGTCCAGCGAAAACAACGATAAATGCACCCCCTAAAAACAAGGATTGCACCCCCTCCGCCGGATAAAACACAACGGTCAGTATTTGATCAACGCCGACCAAAACCTCTCGGATGAATACCGCAGTAAAATTGCAGACATTCAGAATGAGAACTCCACAGTGCGGGAATAAGTCGGACTCTACGAACACGCACCGCAGATGAACGCCGACGGTGTTACCGATTACAGACAGCTTGCCGCCTTCGGAGATACCGTATTGGCGGCGACCTACAGCGAAAAGAGAGCTTTATATGCTGTACCTGGACACAGAATGCAGACGGCGACTCGATGTTTTGGGAAGATTACTCGCCGAACTATGAATATGTCAAGGAATACTTTAGCCTTTACAAGCCGTATTTAATGGTTACCCTGTTTAAAATTTTGCCAATAGGTTTTGCCAACAAAAGCAAGAATATTACATTAGAAACGGCGTAGACCGCGGTAAACTGCGCAGCAGAAAGAATGGCGGCCAGGTAACGGGAAAAATTAAAATAACCGTCAGCCCAAAGCACCGTCCAAATGTCCATTAGCAGCGAAT
>URRK01000086.1 GCA_900550315.1 uncultured Oscillospiraceae bacterium
AAAATTTTAATTAACGCCTCGCAGGTTACCAACCCCTCTATTGACCCGCTGCGCGAGCCCATGGAAACCAAGGTGTTTTTAGGCAAAAAGCCGGCCGAGGTTGCCCGCAACGCAAACGGCACTTTAAAAACCGAGCTGCCGCCCCAGTTAGAGCTTAGCATGCCGGTGATGTTTTCGGCTATGAGCTACGGCTCTATTAGCTATAACGCGCACGAGTGCCTGGCCCGCGCCGCCCAAGAGTTAGGAATTTACTACAACACCGGCGAGGGCGGCCTGCACGAGGACTTTTATTGCTACGGCGAAAACACGGTAGTGCAGGTGGCCTCGGGCCGTTTTGGCGTGCATGAGGAGTATTTAAACGCCGGCGCTGCCATTGAAATTAAAATGGGGCAGGGCGCTAAGCCGGGCATTGGCGGGCATTTGCCCGGTGCAAAAATAGTGGGCGATGTTTCCCGCACGCGAATGATTCCGGAGGGCTCCGACGCCATTTCTCCCGCCCCGCACCACGATATTTATTCTATTGAAGATCTGCGTCAGCTTGTTTTTTCTCTTAAAGAGGCAACGCAGTACAAAAAGCCAATTATTGTTAAGGTTGCAGCGGTACACAACATTGCAGCAATTGCCAGCGGTATTGCCCGCAGCGGTGCCGATATTATTGCAATAGACGGCTTTCGCGGCGGCACCGGTGCGGCGCCCACCCGTATTCGTGATAATGTTGGAATTCCAATTGAGCTGGCCTTGGCGGCGGTAGATCAACGCTTGCGGGACGAAGGAATTCGCAACAATGTTTCGTTAGTAGTAGGGGGCAGCATTCGCTCGGCGGCCGATGTTGTAAAGGCTATTGCACTGGGCGCCGACGCTTGCTACATTGCAACGGCGGCTTTGCTGGCGCTGGGCTGCCACCTTTGCCGCACCTGCCAAACCGGCAAATGTAACTGGGGCATTGCAACCCAACGGCCAGAGCTGGTGCGCCGCTTAAACCCCGAAACCGGCTATTTGCGGCTGGTGAATTTAATGACCGCCTGGCGGCACGAAATTAAAGAGCTAATGGGCGGCATGGGCATTAATTCTATTGAGGCGCTGCGCGGGAACCGACTAATGCTGCGTGGCGTTAATATGACAGAAAAGGAGCTTGAGATCCTCGGTATCTCACACGCGGGAGAATGAAAAGGGTATTTGTAAACGAAAAATGGTGCCTTGGCTGCCATTTGTGTGAATATAACTGCGCGTTTGCCAATTCCGGACTTACCGATATGGTAAAGGCGCTAAAGGGCAAACCCATTTATCCCCGTATTCGCGTAGAGGGGGACGAAAAAATAACCTACGCGGTCTCCTGCCGGCATTGTACCGACCCGCTTTGCGTAAAAAGCTGCATTTCGGGCGCACTGCATTTAGAAAACGGAACGGTTTGCATAGACCATGAGAAATGCGTTGGCTGCCTTACCTGCGTGCTGGTTTGCCCCTACGGCGCCATTGCCGAGGGCGAACACGGGGCCGTGCAAAAATGCGAGCTTTGCCTTAAAAATTCGGCCGGTGCGCCGGCCTGCGTTGCCGGCTGCATTAACGGCGCTATTGTGTATGAGGAGAGATGAACAGGGCATGAAAAATTATGTAATTATTGGCAACGGTGCCGCTGCCGCCGGCTGTATTGAGGGCATTCGCGCGGCCGATAAAACCGGCAAGATCACCGTAATTTCTAAAGAGCAGCACCCGGTATATTGCAGGCCGCTGATTTCTTACTACTTAGAGGGCAAAACAACCTTAGAGCGCATGCACTACCGGGCGCCGGATTTTTACGAGAAAAACGGCTGCCGGGTGCTTTACGGGGTAGAGGCAACTGCTTTAAACCCCAATGAGAAAACCGTTACCCTTTCTAACGGGGAGCAGCTTTTGTATAGCGAGGTTTGTGTTGCAACCGGGTCCAGCCCGTTTGTTCCCCCAATGAAAGGGCTAGAAACGGTTTTGCAAAAATTTAACTTTTTAACGGTAGACGACGCCTTAGCACTGGAGGAAGCCGTTACCAAAACCAGCCGCGTTTTAATTGTTGGTGCCGGGCTAATTGGCCTAAAGTGCGCCGAGGGGTTAAAAAATCGGGTGCAAAGTGTTACCGTGTGCGATTTGGCCGACCGGGTGCTTTCCAGCATTTTAGACGCCCCCGCCGCCGCTTTTATGCAAAAGCATTTAGAGCAAAACGGCCTAACCCTTTTGCTCAACAACAGCGTAGAACAGTTTAGCGGAAACACCGCCCGCTTTACCGGCGGGCAAACCCTTGAGTTCGACCAGCTGGTGCTGGCTGTTGGGGTGCGCCCCAATGTTGGCCTTGTTAAAAATGCCGGTGGCAGCTGCGGCCGTGGTATTACGGTAAACAGCGCTATGCAAACCAGCCTGCCTTTTGTTTTTGCCGCGGGCGACTGCACCGAAAGCACCGATATTTCCGACAATACGGTTAAAATTATGGCCCTAATGCCCAACGCCTATATGCAGGGTTTTTGTGCCGGCAGTAACATGGCCGGTAAAGCGGCCGGCTTTCAAAACGCTATTCCAATGAACGCCATTGGTTTTTTTGGCCTGCACGCCATGACTGCGGGCAGCCGCCCCGGGCCGGAACAGGGGGGCAAGGTTTACACCGAGCAGGATGAAAAGCATATTAAAAAGCTTTACAGCAAAAACGGCCTGCTTACCGGCTTTATTTTAATTGGGCAAACCGAGCGCGCCGGCATTTACACCAGCTTAATTCGCAATAAAATTCCTTTAAACAGTGTAGATTACGAAGCTTTAAAAAAAGCACCGAATTTATTTGCTTTTGGGCAAGAATACCGTAGAAATAAGCTTGGAGGTGTGGTATAATATGTTGGTAGACGCAAGAAATTTACATTTTAAAGCGTTAAACGAGCAAATTCGCAACGCGGGCAGTACCTGCACCGTGCAGGGCTGCATTGGCCAGCGGTTTATTGCCGCCGGCATGAGTGGTAAAAACATTATTATAAACGGCGTGCCGGGCAACGCCCTGGGGGCTTACCTTGGCGGCGGCAGCATTACGGTAAACGGTAACGCACAGGACGCCGTTGGCGACACCATGAACAGCGGCGAAATTATTATTCACGGTAATATTGGCGACGCAGCCGGTTACGCTATGCGCGGCGGGCTGATTATGGTTCAAGGCAACGCCGGCTACCGCGCCGGAATTCACATGAAGGCGTACAAGCAAAAAAAGCCGGTTTTGGTTATTGGCGGCTGCGCCGGCAGCTTTTTGGGCGAGTACCAGGCCGGCGGCTTAATTCTTGTTTTAGGGCTAAACCGGGGCAACCGGCCAATTGTTGGTAATTTTCCCTGCACCGGTATGCACGGCGGTAAAATGGTGCTGCGGGGCAATGTTTCGCAAATTGCGTTTCCCAGCCAGGCAACCGTTACCCCGGCAGGGGAGCAGGATTTGGCCGAAATTACCCCCTACCTTAAAAAGTACGCCGAGCTGTTTGGCTGCGAGCCGGCCGAGCTTTTAAAAGAGCCCTACACCGTTATAAAGCCCGACAGCAAAAATCCTTACCGGCAAATGTATGTAGCAAATTAGCTGTTTCTTTGTTAGTCAGGTATTTTACCCTTTAAGCTTAAAACAAAAAAGGTTGTGTTAAAATGAGCTATACCTCGCAGGAAATTTTGCAATATATTCGTGAGGAGGATGTTAAATTTATTCGCCTTGCGTTTTGCGATGTTTACGGTACGCAAAAAAATATTTCTATTATGCCGGGCGAGCTGGAGCGTGCGTTTACCCACGGCATTGCCATAGACGCCTCGGCCATTGCCGGCTTTGGCGGCGAGGTTCGTTCCGACCTTTACCTGCACCCGGACCCTTCTACCATTTCGGTGCTGCCCTGGCGGCCGGAGCACGGGCGCGTAGTGCGTATGTTTTGTAACATTACCTACCCGGACTCTACGGTTTTTGAGGCCGATACCCGCAGCATTTTAAAGCGCGCGGTAGAAAAGGCCGCTGCCATGGGCTACCGGTTTGATTTTGGCCCCGCTATGGAGTTCTACCTGTTTTTGCAGGATGATTTAGGCGAACCCACCCTAACCCCGTACGACAAGGCCGGGTATATGGATATTGCGCCGGCCGACAAAGGGGAAAATGTTCGCCGTGAAATTTGCCTAACCTTAGAGCAAATGGGCTTTCGGCCCGAAAGCTCGCACCACGAGGAGGGCCCCGGGCAAAACGAAATAGATTTTCATTACGCCGACGCCCTAACCGCGGCCGATAATACCGTAACCTTTCGCTCGGTGGTGCATACCATTGCCGCCCGTAACGGGCTTAGCGCCAGCTTTGCCCCAAAGCCGCTAAAGGGCTGCCCCGGCAACGGTATGCATTTAAACTTTTCGGTTCACGCGGCAGATGGCTCCGATGCGCTGCCGGCGGCCATTGCCGGCATTATGCGGCACATTTCGGCTATGACGCTGTTTTTAAACCCCAAAGAGCAATCCTACAGCCGGCTGGGCAGCCAAAAAGCCCCGGCCTACATAACTTGGGGGCACGAAAACCGCTCGCAGCTCATTCGTATTCCGTCGGCCGGCGGGCAGTACCGCCGAGCCGAGTTGCGCTCGCCCGATTCCTTTTGCAACCCGTACTTGGCAATGGCGCTAATTATTTACGCCGCTTTAAACGGAATCGAGCTGCAGCTTACCCCGCCGCAGCCGGTAGAGTTAGATTTATTTCACGCCTCAGCCGAGCAGCTTAAAGCTTACACCCCCTTGCCGGGCAGCTTAAAGGCCGCCGTTTTGGCCGCGCAAAGCAGCGATTTTATTCGCGCCAATTTGCCGGGCTGCATTGTTGCCAGTTATTGCATTTAAGCTCTGCCTGCAATAGTAATATTACAGTTAAGGGGGCTTAGAATGTCACTGAAAGAACAGGTCTACAGCGTGCTTTTAATTTCGGCTGCCGAAAAATTTAACCGCAGCATTGCGGCGCTGTTGCCCGAGGGGCGTTACAGCCCCGTACATATTGCCGACAGTGCCGCCGCGGCGCGCCGCCGGGTGCTGGAGCACAGCTACGACCTTATTTTAATTAACACCCCACTGCCGGATGAATTTGGCAACGAGCTGGCATTAGAGCTTTGCCAAAACAGCGGCGTTGGGCTTTTAATGTTTGTGCGGGCCGAGCATTATGACGATATTTTTGCCCGCGTTACCGAGTACGGCGTTTTAACGGTGCAAAAGCCAACGGCTGCCCAAACGGTGGTGCAGTCGGTTCGCTTGCTGTGCGCTACCCGGCAGCGGTTAAAGCGTATGGAGAAAAAAACCGCCACCATGGAGGAAAAAATGGCCGAAATTCGGCTAATTAACCGCGCAAAGTGGCAATTAATTGCCGATACCGGCATGACAGAGGAGCAGGCCCACCGCTACATTGAAAAGCAGGCTATGGACCGCTGCATTACCCGGCGCAGGGTTGCGCAGGAGCTTTTAAACGAATATCAGTAAAATTTGAAATTTTAAGGCGGGCGGGGTTTGTTTTTTGTTGCCGCTTTTTTGCAAAGCAAGGCGAAAAGCAGAGAATACTGCCAGTTGCAGAGCTCTTTAACACCGCAAAGCTTAAAATCGGGCGCTAAAACCTGCTTTAGATTACCCCTGCTTGCCTAACTATATAACCTAACTTTAAAATGCACTGCAGTGCCGGCAAAGCGGCCGGTAAAATTAACGGAGGCGTATTTATGACCAAGTATATTTTTGTAACAGGCGGCGTAGTTTCGGGCCTTGGTAAGGGCATTACGGCGGCTTCGCTGGGCCGGCTGCTAAAGGCGCGCGGCTTAAAGGTTGCCGCCCAAAAGTTAGACCCCTACATTAATGTTGACCCCGGAACCATGAGCCCTTACCAGCACGGCGAGGTTTATGTAACCGAGGACGGCGCCGAGACCGATTTAGATTTAGGCCATTACGAGCGCTTTATTGATGAGGACTTAAACCGTTTTTCTAACCTTACCACCGGCAAGGTTTACTGGAACGTTTTAAACAAAGAGCGCCGCGGGGAATACCTGGGTTCTACCGTGCAGGTTATTCCGCACATTACAAACGAGATTAAAGAGTTTGTTTACCGGGTAGGCAAGCAGACCGACGCCGATGTTGTTATTACCGAAATTGGCGGAACCATAGGGGATATTGAATCTCAACCGTTTTTAGAGGCCATTCGCCAAATCTCCTTAGAGGTTGGACGCGAGAATAGCCTGTTTATTCATGTAACGCTGGTGCCGTTTTTAAGCGGGTCGGACGAGCATAAGTCTAAACCCACGCAGCACTCGGTAAAAGAGCTGCAGGGCATGGGCATTCACCCCAACATTATTGTGCTGCGGTGCGACGAGCCGCTCGAGTCGGCTATTTTTCAAAAAATATCTTTATTCTGCAACGTTAAGCCCGATTGCGTTATTGAAAACCGCACCCTGCCAATTTTGTACGAGGCGCCCCTAATGCTGGAGCAATCTAACTTTTCTGCGGTGGTATGCCGTGAATTGGGGTTAAACGCCCCCGCCCCCAACATGGCCGATTGGGCCGCCATGGTAGACAGAATTCGCAACCCGCAGGGTCAGGTTACCATTGGCCTGGTTGGCAAGTATGTGCAGCTGCACGACGCCTACCTTTCGGTGGCCGAGGCACTGCGCCACGCCGGTTACGCCCAAAACGCCGCCGTTAATATTTCCTGGGTAGATTCCGAAACCATTACGCCCGATAATGTTGCTGAGCAGCTAAAGGGGTTAGACGGCATTTTGGTGCCGGGCGGCTTTGGCGGACGCGGCATTGAGGGCATGATTACCGCTGCCCGCTACGCGCGCGAAAACGGCCTGCCGTACTTTGGTATTTGCCTTGGCATGCAAATAGCGGTTATTGAATACGCCCGCAATGTTGCCGGAATTGCCGGGGCCGATTCGGGCGAATTTAATGAGCTTTGCACCGATAAGGTAATTGATTTTATGCCGGGCCAGAGCGAGTCGGTAGATAAAGGCGGCACCCTGCGCCTTGGCAGCTACCCTTGCAACATTCAGCCCAAC
>URRK01000087.1 GCA_900550315.1 uncultured Oscillospiraceae bacterium
GTAATGCGCTGATTCACGAACTGCCGCAAACCACCAAGCTGATTATTGCCCAGCGCATTTCCTCGGTGCAGGCGGCCGATTTAATTTTGGTGTTTGATAACGGCAAAATTGTTGCCGCCGGTACCCACGAGCAATTGCTGCAAAGCAGCAACATTTACCGCGAGGTTTACACTTCGCAAAACAAAGGGGGTGCGTTACAATGACAACCAGAACACCGGGGCACGGCCCGGGCGGCCGCCGCAATATGCGCCTGCCCGGCCAAAAGCTTGAAAAAGGGGTAATTAAACGCCTAATTTCTTACCTAAAGCCGTACAAATTCCGTTTGCTGTTGGTGGTTATTTGCATTATTATCAGTGCTGTTGCCGGCGTAAAGGGCTCTACCTTTGTAGGCTCGGTAATAGACGATTACATTACCCCGCTGCTGCAAAGTCTGCGGGCGGGCGGCCGGGCCGATTACAGCAGCCTATTGCTGGCGGTTTTAAAAATGGCCGGCATTTACCTTATTGGCATTGGGGCAACGCTGTGCTTTAATTTAATAATGATCACGGTGGCGCAGGGCGTGCTTAAAACCATTCGCGACGCCATGTTTACCCACATGCAAACCCTGCCGCTGCGTTATTTTGATACCCACGCCCACGGCGATATTATGAGCCACTACACCAACGATACCGACACGCTGCGGCAAATGATCTCGCAAAGCATTCCGCAAACGCTTTCCTCCGCCATTACCATTGTTTCGGTTTTTTGCGCCATGCTTTCAACCAGCGTGTACCTAACGCTGTTTGTGCTGCTTACCGTGGCGGTTATGATGGCGCTGGCCGGCAAAATGGCAGCCAAAAGCGGTAAATACTTTGTGCAGCAGCAGGATTCTTTAGGCAAGGTAAACGGCTATATTGAGGAGATGATTAACGGCCAAAAGGTTATTAAGGTTTTTTGCCACGAGCGCACTGCCGAGCAGAATTTTGACAAGCTAAATAACGAGCTTTGCGAAAACATGACCAACGCCAACCGCATTGCGAATATTATGATGCCGATTATGGGCAATTTAGGCCATTTGCAGTATGTTTTAATTGCGGCGCTGGGCGCGCTGTTGGCCATTACCGGGTTAGGGAATATTCCAGGGGTAAATTTTGGCGGACTTTCAGGCCTAACGCTGGGCAACATTGCCGCCTTTTTGCTGCTTAGCAAAAACTTTACCATGCCTATTAACCAGGTAACGCAGCAGGTAAACTCCATTGTAATGGCTCTGGCCGGCGCCGGGCGTATTTTTAAGCTGTTAGACGAAAAAAGCGAGGAGGACGAGGGCTATGTTACCCTGGTAAACGCCAAAGAGCAAAACGGCAAGCTTACCGAATCGCCCGAACGCACCGGGCTTTGGGCCTGGCGCCACCCGCACAGGGGCGGCAGCGTTACCTACCAAAAGCTGGCCGGGCAGGTAGAGCTGAAGGATGTTACCTTTGGCTACAGCCCGGAAAAAACTGTGCTGCACAACATTTCGCTTTACGCTAAGCCGGGGCAAAAGGTTGCCTTTGTTGGGGCAACCGGCGCCGGCAAAACAACCATAACCAATTTAATTAACCGGTTTTACAATATTGAGAGCGGCAAAATTCGGTACGACGGCATTAATATTAACAAAATTAAAAAAGAGGATTTGCGCCGCAGTTTAGGGGTGGTTCTGCAGGATGTAAACCTGTTTACCGGCACAGTGATGGATAATATTCGGTACGGGCGGCTAAACGCTACCGATGAGGAGTGTATTGCCGCGGCACGGCTGGCCAACGCCGACGGATTTATTAACATGCTAAAGGACGGCTACCAAACTGTGCTGACCGGCGACGGCTCCGGCCTTTCGCAAGGGCAGCGGCAGTTAATTTCTATTGCGCGCGCCGCCGTGGCTGATCCGCCGGTTATGATCTTAGACGAGGCCACCTCTTCCATTGATACACGCACCGAGGCATTGGTACAAAAGGGCATGGACGGCTTAATGAAGGGGCGAACCGTGTTTGTGATTGCGCACCGGCTTTCTACTGTGCAAAATGCCGATGTTATTATGGTGCTGGATCACGGACGCATTATTGAGCGCGGCAGCCACAACGAGCTAATTGCCCAAAAGGGCAGTTATTACCAGCTTTATACCGGCGCTTTTGAGTTAGAGTAATTTAAAATTTAAAACAAAATTGCGCCAGCCTTAATTTTTAGGGCGGCAACCGTTTGGTTAACACCAAGCGGTTGGTTTGGTATAATGTACACCGTACATAAAAATATGATGCAATGGGCTAATATTACCAAGGGGGAGCACAGGCTTTACCCCAAGGCGCAAATTAAATTTTTAAACCGCTGTGTTAAAAGGGGAGAACAAACACCGTGAAATTTCAATTAGAAAAGCACTTGCCTTACGCCGGGCTAACGCTTTTGGTGCTGGCGCTGTTTTACGGAATTTACTTTGCGAAAATGTTGGCGCAAAAGCGGCAGGGTATTCAAACCAACCAAATAGGGAAACGAAAAGAAAAATCTTTGCACCGGGTAGAGGTGCTTATGGGCGTTGCTACAGCCGGAGTGCCTGCGGCGCAATTGCTCTCGGTTGCTTTGGGCTGGAGCCTTATGCCCGCCGGCGCGCGCTTTACCGGCTTTTGCCTTGGCCTGCTGGGGGATTTAATTTTTCTTGTCTCGGTACTTCGCATGCGCGACAGCTGGCGGGCAGGTATTCCTAAAAAAAGCCAAACCAAGCTGGTTACTTCCGGCATTTACAAATTTAGCCGTAACCCGGCCTTTTTGGGGTTCGATTTGCAATACACGGGCGTGTTGCTGCTGTACTTTAACCCTTTAACGGTACTGTTTTCGGTTTTTGCGGCAATTATGCTGCATTTGCAAATTTTGCAGGAGGAGCGGTATTTAACCGGCGTATTCGGGGCGCCGTATGAGCAATATAAAAAGCAGGTGCGGCGCTATCTGGGGCGGCGGGCAAAATAAATCGGGCAATAAAATTTAAGACAATAAAGCTTAAAAATTTAAAACGGTAAAACGCCGGGAAAGGAAAACACTGTATGAAACTTGAAACAACGCGCCTTTTTTTGCGGGAACTAACGGCGGGGGATTTCAACGCGCTGTATGCCGTGCTTGCCGATTCCGATATTTTGCGGTATTACCCTTACACCTTTAACAAAACACGGGTGCAAAATTGGATTAATATAAATATAGAGCGTTACCGGGTGTTTGGTTTTGGCTTGTGGGCCGTTTGTTTAAAATCTACGGGCGAGATGATTGGCGATTGCGGATTAGCCCTGCAAACCGTAAATGGAACCATTTTGCCGGAGATTGGTTACCACATTGCACGGCGGCACCAGCGCCGCGGTTACGCCAAGGAGGCGGTACAGGCCGTTCGCAATTGGGCCTTTTTGCACACGCCGTTCGGCGAAGTGTATTCCTACATGAAAAAGGATAATGTGCCTTCTGCTGCAACGGCCCGCGCAAACCAAATGACTTTGTTAAAAGAATTTACCGATGACGAGGGCGAGCGCTCTGTTTTATACGGAATTAGTCGGGCCCAGTGGGCTGAATTTGTACCGGTTTTGGG
The DNA here is from genome assembly GCA_900550315.1 of uncultured Oscillospiraceae bacterium. Taxonomy (GTDB): domain Bacteria; phylum Bacillota; class Clostridia; order Oscillospirales; family Acutalibacteraceae; genus UMGS1279. The sequence goes on from URRK01000087.1 coordinate 3,575, forward strand.
TTGAAATTTAGGTTTATTCTTGTAAAATAAAAGCCGGTGTGCTATAATACAACCCGGTAGAAAAGGGCAGCTTAAATACGGTGTGCAGCGGCCGTTTGCCAAAAAACGGTTGCGCTGCAATAAAAAATCATTTAAGCTTTTCCCTCCTTAATATTATTTAAATTCTCTTGGCCTTGCCGGAACAATATTTGACTTATGAATTGCCAAAACTTTATTCTAAAAAAGCGCTGCATTTTACAAATTTAAAATTGTCCCGGGGAAATGGCGGTTGCAAACCGGTTGTCTGCATATTTTGCGCGAATTTTTCATATCATTAAACAGTCCTTTTAGGAGTTGATGATATGAAAGAAACGGTGCTGGACCGCGCAGTGGAACTGGGGGAATACATTTTAAAAACCGGCGCAACGGTTCGGGCGGCAGCAAAGGTTTTTAAAATTAGCAAATCTACGGTACATACGGCAGTAACAAAACAGAACGGTTTGTGTGGCTGGTAGCATAACCGCCGCAAAACCGCATCAATAAACGCTTTCAGCACGGTTTCGCGCCGTGCTGATTTTTGTAACACATCATCGACAAACTTACAGACCGTTATTCTGCAAATCATTTAAATTGCTTGACATAATCGCAGCCGATATGATATAATTTCAATATACGAAAAGGTTTTCGGGACTGACGGATAAGTGGAGCACCACATGGACCGAAAAGCTTAAACGCCGACCGTCTGGGCATACTTATCTTTTTTTAAGGGATAAGTATGCCCTTTTTAATTCCGGAGGGGATAAAATGAAAAAAATAGCAATAATTATGGGAAGCGACAGCGATTTGCCGGTTGTAAAAAAAGCGGCGGATACACTTTCCTCATTTGGGGTGCCGTTTGAAATACACGTTTTTTCTGCGCACCGCACGCCCGGAGAGGCAGCGTGTTTCAGTAAATCGGCGCGTGAGAACGGCTTCGGCGCCGTGATAGCGGCTGCCGGAATGGCGGCGCACTTGGCAGGTGCCGTTGCCGCAAACACAACCCTGCCGGTTATCGGTATACCGATAAAATCCGGCAATTTAGGCGGTATCGACGCACTGCTTTCAACCGTACAAATGCCATCGGGTATTCCCGTTGCCACGGTTGCGATTGACGGTGCGGTTAATGCCGCTTTGTTATGCATAGAAATTTTAAGCGTAACCGACGGTACTCTTGCCGAAAAGTTAGAGACAAAGCGCAAAGCCGACGCCGAAAAGGTACTTGAAAAAAATAAAGCAATAGAAAAAGAATTTAATTAACGGAGGAATTTAAAATGGAGAAAACAACACAGCTGTACGAGGGCAAGGCAAAAAAGGTTTTTGCAACAAACGATCCCGATTTGGTGATAGTATCGTATAAGGACGACGCAACCGCGCTTGACGGGCTTAAAAAAGGCACAATATCGGGCAAGGGCGTTATAAATAACAAAATGTCAAACTATCTTTGCCGCCTGCTTGAAAAGCACGGCGTTCCCACCCACTTCGTTGAGGAGCTTAACGACCGCGAAACTGTGGTTAAAAAAGTATCTATAGTACCGCTTGAGGTTATAATACGCAATATTTCGGCAGGCTCCTTTGCAAAGCGCTACGGCGTGGAAGAGGGCATTGTGTTTGCGGAGCCTACCATTGAATTTTCTTACAAAAACGACGATCTGCACGACCCGCTTATAAATTCTTATCACGCTTTGGCTTTAGGGCTTGCAACCAAAAAGGAAATTGAAGAAATTAAGGCTATGGCGTTTAAGGTTAACGATATTCTTAAAGAATATTTTCTTTCTCTCAATGTTAAATTGGTAGACTTTAAACTTGAATTCGGCAGACTGAAAGACGGGACGATTGTTTTAGCAGATGAAATATCGCCCGATACCTGCCGTTTTTGGGACGCCGACACAAACGAAAAACTTGATAAAGACCGTTTCCGCCGCGATATGGGCGGAGTAGAGGACGCATACAACGAAATGATGAAAAGAGTTTTCGGCAACTGATACTTGGAGGCATAAATGAGCAGTTTAAGAGAAGAATGCGGAGTATTCGGAGTATACTCGGGGGAAACAAGCGACGTTGCAAGCACTGCATATTACGGCTTGTTCGCACTCCAGCACCGCGGGCAGGAATCCTGCGGGATTGTGGTAAACGACGACGGCGTTTTTAAGGATTATAAAGATACGGGGCTTGTAAACGACGTTTTCACGCCTGAAATAATAGAGCGCTTAGGCGAGGGCAATATCGCGGTAGGTCATGCGCGCTACGGCACTACCGGCTCAAATGACCGCAGCAATGCGCAGCCCATAGTGGTAAATCACATAAAGGGCAAAATGGCGCTTGCGCACAACGGCAACCTTGTAAATTCGGGGGAGCTAAGGCGGCAGTTGGAGCTTGAAGGCTCAATTTTCCACACCACAAGCGATACCGAGGTAATATCTTACATTATAACAAAGGAGCGCCTTACCGCCCCCTCAATAGAGCAGGCGGTAAACGCCGCAATGAACCGTATTAAGGGCGCGTATTCGCTGGTTATAATGTCTCCTTCAAAACTTATTGCCGTGCGTGATGAAAACGGCTTTCGCCCGCTGTGTTACGGCAAAACAGAGGACGGAAGATACATTGTGGCCTCCGAAAGCTGTGCGCTTGACGCGGTGGGTGCTGAATTTATACGAGATATAAAGCCCGGCGAAATAGTTGTGTTCGATAAAAACGGGGTAAGAACCATTGAAGACCATTGCCAAAAAGCACCTTGCTCGCTTTGCGTTTTTGAGTACATTTATTTTGCGCGCCCCGATTCGGTAATAGACGGCTGCTCGGTGCATACCGCAAGACAAAGGGCGGGCGCGTTTTTAGCGCTTGAGCACCCCGTGCAGGCAGATGTGGTAATAGGCGTGCCCGATTCGGGGCTGGACGCGGCTCTCGGTTACTCAAAGCAATCGGGCATACCCTATGAAATAGGCTTTATAAAAAATAAATACATAGGCAGAACCTTTATAGCACCGGGGCAGAAAAGCCGCGAGGATAAGGTTAAAATAAAGCTGAACCCCATAGCCGAGGTGGCGCGCGGCAAGCGAATTATTATGATAGACGATTCAATTGTGCGCGGCACCACAAGCGCCAGAATAGTAAAGCTTTTGCGCGAGGCTGGCGCTAAGGAAATACATATGCGCGTGTCCGCTCCGCCGTTTATGAACCCCTGCTATTACGGAACGGATATTGACTCCAGAGAAAATCTGATAGCCTGCAAGCACTCGGTTGATGAAATAGCAAAGCTTATAGGTGTTGATTCACTCGGGTATTTAAGCGTTGAAAGCGTAAAGCAGATTGCAAAGGGCGTTCACG